>VERC01000004.1 GCA_018882825.1 Acidimicrobiia bacterium
TGTTGGCCCATCATCTGCTGGCCCACGGGTGGTCGTTGGCCCGCGACGTCGATCGGCTCCTGGCCACCCGGGCGCGGCTCGACGTCTCCCCGCTGGGCGCCGGTGCGCTGGCGGGTTCGTCGCTCCCACTCGATCCGGCGGCCACGGCGATCGATCTCGGGTTCGCCGCCGTGTTCGACAATTCCCTCGACGCGGTGAGCGACCGCGACTTCGTGGCCGAGACGCTGTTCGACCTCGCACTGGTGGGCGTCCACCTGTCGCGTCTGGCCGAGGAGGTGATCCTGTGGTCCACCGACGAGTTCGGATTCCTCCGACTCGACGACGCGTGGGCAACCGGTTCGTCGATGCTGCCGCAGAAGAAGAACCCGGACGTGGCCGAGTTGGCCCGGGGCAAGACCGGTCGTCTGATCGGCAATCTCACCGGACTGCTGGCCACCCTCAAGGCCCTCCCGTTGGCCTACAACCGCGATCTGCAGGAGGACAAGGAACCACTGTTCGATTCGCTCGACACCGTGGTGCTGGCGCTCGGGGCCATGACCGGACTGCTGGCCGCGTCGACCTTCCGGCTCGAGGCGTTGGCGGCCGCCGCCGATGCGCCCACCAACGCCGCCACCGATCTGGCCGAATGGTTGGTGGCGCGGGGCGTGCCCTTCCGCGACGCGCACGCCATCGTCGGCGCGCTGGTGCGTCGCAGTCTCGACGAGCAGATCCCACTGGCCGAACTGGTGGAGTCGTCGCCCGATCTCGGACCCGAGGCCGTGTTCCTCGTGGGCTCCGGTGTGGCCGTGTCGCGCCGCACCACGCCCGGGGGCGGCGGACCGGATCCGGTGCGGGCGCAACTCGTCGCCTTCACCGAACGGTTGGCCGCTGACCGAGCCCGATCGTGACGATCGGCGACAGCGGGTCCACCGACGAGCCGGTGGTGGTGGTCGACCCCGGCGCCGAGGCGTCCGATCCGCGCCAGGTGGTCGCGCTGCTCGAGTCCTACCGGCCGGTCGACGACCAGCAGTCGGCGGTGCGCCGATCGATGCTCGAGTTCCTGCACGACCATCCCGACGCGCTCGAACGCACCTGCGGACCCGGACACTTCACCGCGTCGGCACTCGTCGTCGCCGACGATGCCGAACGGTTCGTACTGCTGCTCCACACCAAGTTGCGCCGTTGGTTGCAGCCCGGTGGACACGTCGACGGTTCGTCGAACATGGTCGCCGCGGCCTGGCGCGAGGCCACCGAGGAGACCGGCATCGACGGGCTGGCGGTGGTCGTGCCCGTCGCCGATCTCGACATCCACCGCGTCGAACCTCCGACAGAGGCGCCCCACGACCATCTCGACCTGCGCTTCGTCGTGCTGGCCCCGCCCGGGGCCCGCCTCGCCGGGAATCACGAGTCGACCGACATCCGCTGGGCCACGGTCGACGACCTCGACGCGCTGGACGTCGACGACGGCCTGCGTCGTCTGGTGCGCAATGGGCTGACCCTGGCCCGACGCGTCAGGCGCTGACGCGCGGCCCGACGCGCCGCACACGGCGACGGACGACGAGTCCGGTCGGCATCAGCCCAGATCGGCCGGGGTGGCGCAGTCGTCCATCCGGTTGGCCACGGCGAAGAAGTCGATGGGGCGACTCACCTGGGCGTCGGCCTTGATCGACTCGTAGAACCGCGCCCCCGGGTCGGTGACCAGACGGTCGGCGTAGGACTGGCGATCGGCGATGTAGGTGCGCCAGTCGGTGAGCCACTCGTCGACCATCATCCCGTCGTTGGTCCCGGCCGGCGGCGCCAGTCGCGACAACTCGTCGATCATGGCCGTCAGCAGCACCACGGAGCGACCGACCACCGCAGCGCGCTCGCCGGACGCCGAGGTCGACCACGCCGGTGGCAGCGTGGCCAGCCGACCCGCAGTGGCCGCACACACCTCGGCCGCCGCGGTCGAGAACGTGGGGTCGTCGAGTCGACCCGGTGGGGTGGTGGGGTGCGGCCAGAACAGGGCGTAGGCCCACAGGCCGGCGATGAGCACCACCGAGGCGATGGCCAGCAGCTGCGCCGTGCGACGGCGGAACGACATCGGTTCGGCGTCCTCGTCGAGTTCGGGTTCGGCCCGGGTCACGGGTCAACCCTTGTCGGTCCGCCCTCCGATGGCAAAGCGGCCCGGCCACGGCACCATCCGCCGCCGGCCCCTCGCCACCGGTTGGACTGGTGCGGCATGAGCGACGACAGTTTCCCCTCGTGAACGGCGCCGACATCTTCACCGACCTCGCGGCCCGGGGTCTGGTGCACGACAGCACCGATCCCGATGCGCTCCGCCATCGGCTGGCCGAGGGCCCCGTCACCGTCTACGCCGGGTTCGACCCCACGGCCGACAGCCTGCACGTGGGCAACCTGGTGCCGCTGTTGCTGTTGCGTCGGTTCCAGGATGCCGGCCATCGGCCCGTGGCCCTGGCCGGCGGGGCGACCGGGATGATCGGCGATCCCGGGGGACGCTCCACCGAGCGCAACCTGCTCGATGCGGCCACCCTCGATGCCAATCTCGCCGCCATCGTCCCGCAGCTCGAGATGCTCCTCGACTTCACCCCGGGTCCCGCCTGTGCGCTGCTGGTCGACAATCGCCAGTGGACCGAACCGATCGGCGTGCTCGAGTTCCTGCGCGATGTGGGCAAGCACGTGACGGTCAACGCCATGTTGGCGAAGGAGTCGGTGCGGAGCCGGGTGGAGTCCGAGTCGGGAATCTCCTACACCGAGTTCTCCTACATGCTCCTGCAGGCCAACGACTACCGCCATCTGCACGTCGCCCACGGCGTCGAGCTCCAGGTCGGGGGATCGGACCAGTGGGGCAACATCACCGCCGGCATCGACCTGATCCGGCGCACCGAGGGCGCCCATGTGCACGGACTCACCGTTCCCCTCGTGACCCGGGCCGACGGCCAGAAGTTCGGCAAGTCGGTGGACGGCGCCGTGTGGCTGTCGGCCGAACGCACGACGCCGTACGCCTTCTACCAGTACTTCGTGAACGTCGACGACCGTGACGTCGAGCGGTTCCTGCTCCAGTTGACGTTGCTCGGCCTCGACGAGATCGCCACCGTGATGGCCTCCCATCACGCCGACCCGGGCGCCCGCACCGCCCAACGTCGGCTGGCCCTCGAGGTGACGATCCTCGTGCACGGTGAGGCGGTGGCGGCCCGGGCCGCCTCGGCGTCCACCGGGTTCACCCGCACCGTCGATGACCTCGACCAGTCCGACTGGCAGGAGCTGGCTGCCAGCCTCCCGGTGATCGAGATCGACCAGTCCGACCTCGGCGCCGAGCTCGTGGTGGTGCTCGCTGCCGCCGGGGCGATCGGTTCCCGCAGCGAAGGTCGGCGTCTGGTGGCCCAGGGTGGTCTGACGCTCAACGACGAGACCGTGACCGAGGGGCGGACGCTCGCCGCCTCCGACCTCCGAGGTGAGGGGTGGGCCATGGTCCGTCGGGGGAAGAAGCAGCGGTTCGTGCTGCGGCGACGCTCCTGACCGGGCCACGAGGAAATTCTCGGATTTCCCCCCTCCCGAGTTGCAGCGGGGTCGGGTGACCTGTATGTTGCTGCTCCGCCTCCGCCGCAGTCCTTCCGGACTGGCAGTGGATCCGGTGCGAGAAGCGCTCCGGGACCGACGAGATCGGTTCCGAGGCCCACATCGACCGGGGCGGACGCTCTACGACGAGTTCTGGCCGACGGCCCCGTGCCGGCGGTTCCCCTCGGCCCGTGCGGTTCGCACGTGCTCCTTGAAAACGGAACAGAGGACGAAAAAGCCAGTGCGGGCGATCACCGCCACGGCTCCCTTCGGCTACTGCCCCCGGGCATCTTCGGCTTCGGTCGGGGAGGTGCGGGACGGCGGGGAGGGAGTACGGGTCGTGGTCGTTCACCATGCAATTCCGGCACCTTCGGGTGCCACGTCGGGACATTCACGGAGGTGAGCCCCTCCAGTCCCGGCTCTCCGATCGCAACCGACCCTCCCGGGCGGCAAATCCGGGTTGGTCGGCCATGATCTCGATGGAGAGTTTGATCCTGGCTCAGGACGAACGCTGGCGGCGTGCCTAACACATGCAAGTCGAGCGGGGTCCATCCGGTGGCAACACCGGTGAAGACCTAGCGGCGAACGGGTGAGTAACACGTGAGAAACCTGCCCCGAACTTCGGGATAACACGGGGAAACCCGTGCTAATACCGAATACCCTCTTCCGGTCGCATGGCCGGATGCGGAAAGATTCATCGGTTCGGGAGGGTCTCGCGGCCTATCAGCTAGTTGGCGGGGTAACGGCCCACCAAGGCATCGACGGGTAGCTGGTCTGAGAGGACGATCAGCCACACTGGGACTGAGACACGGCCCAGACTCCTACGGGAGGCAGCAGTGGGGAATCTTGCGCAATGGGCGAAAGCCTGACGCAGCAACGCCGCGTGCGGGATGAAGGCCTTCGGGTTGTAAACCGCTTTCAGCAGGGAAGAAATTGACGGTACCTGCAGAAGAAGCCCCGGCCAACTACGTGCCAGCAGCCGCGGTAACACGTAGGGGGCGAGCGTTGTCCGGATTTATTGGGCGTAAAGAGCTCGTAGGCGGTTCGGTAAGTCGGGTGTGAAACCTCCAGGCTCAACCTGGAGACGCCACCTGATACTGCTGTGACTGGAGTCCGGTAGGGGAGTGTGGAACTCCTGGTGTAGCGGTGAAATGCGCAGATATCAGGAAGAACACCAGCGGCGAAGGCGGCACTCTGGGCCGGTACTGACGCTGAGGAGCGAAAGCGTGGGTAGCAAACAGGATTAGATACCCTGGTAGTCCACGCCGTAAACGTTGGGCACTAGGTGTGGGTCTCAACCAACGAGATCCGTGCCGCAGCTAACGCAGTAAGTGCCCCGCCTGGGGAGTACGGCCGCAAGGCTAAAACTCAAAGGAATTGACGGGGGCCCGCACAAGCGGCGGAGCATGTTGCTTAATTCGAGGCAACGCGAAGAACCTTACCTGGGTTTGACATGTAGGGAAAAGCCGTAGAGATACGGTGTCCTTTTGGGCCCTACACAGGTGGTGCATGGCTGTCGTCAGCTCGTGTCGTGAGATGTTGGGTTAAGTCCCGCAACGAGCGCAACCCTTGTCCTATGTTGCCAGCGGGTAATGCCGGGGACTCGTAGGAGACTGCCGGGGTCAACTCGGAGGAAGGTGGGGACGACGTCAAGTCATCATGCCCCTTATGTCCAGGGCTGCAAACATGCTACAATGGCCGGTACAAAGGGCTGCGAGACCGCGAGGTTGAGCGAATCCCAAAAAGCCGGTCTCAGTTCGGATTGGAGTCTGCAACTCGACTCCATGAAGTCGGAGTCGCTAGTAATCCCGGATCAGCAACGCCGGGGTGAATACGTTCCCGGGCCTTGTACACACCGCCCGTCACACCACGAAAGTCGGCAACACCCGAAGCCAGTGGCCCAACCCTTTGGGAGGGAGCTGTCGAAGGTGGGGTTGGCGATTGGGGTGAAGTCGTAACAAGGTAGCCGTACCGGAAGGTGCGGCTGGATCACCTCCTTTCTAAGGAGTCCATGTCCCTGACGATCGTGCCGTCGAACGACGGCACCGAGCAGGGGGATTCCCAGTTGGTGCACTGGTTACTCGTTCCCGAGACGGCGACGTCGGTTGGAGATTCGGTTCTCACCCTCGTCGACCGCTCCTGGGCCCGTCGTTCTCTGTTCCGTTTTGAGGGAGTGCACTGCACTCGCTCGGATTCGGCGACCAACCCCGCCCGTCCTCCTCGAGCGCAGTCTCGGAGGGTGGGCGTCCGGCGTCCCGGCCATGTGTCCCTTGAGAATTGCATAGCGAGCACGAGCATCTTTGTTCTTCCAAGTTACAAAGAGCCAACGGTGGATGCCTTGGCATCGACTACCGATGAAGGACGTGTCTGGCTGCGAAAAGCCACGGGGAGCCGCCTAGAGGGCCTCGATCCGTGGATGTCCGAATGGGGAAACCCACCACTCGTAATGGGGTGGTACCCCGGTCTGAATACATAGGGCCGGTGGAGGGAACGGGGTGAATTGAAACATCTGAGTAACCCCAGGAAAAGAAAACAACAGTGATTCCCTCAGTAGCGGCGAGCGAAAGGGGAAGAGCCTAAACCGTGCCGGTGTCAAAGCCTGGTGGCGTTGCCGGTACGGGGTCGTGGGACCCGGGATGAGGAGCACCAGATCCTCGACGGAGTTACAAAATGTCGGTGTAGTGGAAGCGTTCTGGAACGTCGCGCCACAGCAGGTAAGAGCCCTGTACACGAAACACCGCCATCTCCGCCTGGAGTTCCCAAGTAGCGCCGGATCCGTGAAAGCTGGCGTGAATCTGCGAAGACCACTTCGTAAGGCTAAATATACGTCGATGACCGATAGTGCACTAGTACCGTGAGGGAAAGGTGAAAAGTACCCCGGGAGGGGAGTGAAATAGTACCTGAAACCGTTGGTTTACAATCAGTCAGAGCGTCGTCACCTTCGGGTGGCCGCGATGGCGTGCCTTTTGAAGAATGAGCCAACGAGTTACGGTGTGTGGCGAGGTTAACCCGTGAGGGGAAGCCGGAGCGAAAGCGAGTCTTAACAGGGCGTCATAGTCGCATGCTGTAGACCCGAAGCCGAGTGATCTATCCATGGGCAGGTTGAAGCGGAGGTAAGACTCCGTGGAGGACCGAACCCACCACAGTTGAAAATGTGGGGGATGACCTGTGGATAGGGGTGAAAGGCCAAGCAAACTCGGTGATAGCTGGTTCTCCGCGAAATGCATTTAGGTGCAGCGTCGGATGTTCAGCCATGGAGGTAGAGCACTGGATGGGTTAGGGGCCCCACAAGGTTACCGACCCCAACCAAACTCCGAATGCCATGGCTCCAGAGTCCGGCAGTGAGACTACGAGGGATGAGCTTCGTGGTCGAGAGGGAAACAGCCCAGACCGCCGGCTAAGGCCCCTAATTCTGGACTAAGTGGTAAACGATGTGAGATTGCCCAGACAGCCAGGAGGTTGGCTTAGAAGCAGCCACCCTTGAAAGAGTGCGTAACAGCTCACTGGTCGAGTGATCTTGCGCGGACAATGTAACGGGGCTCAAGTCCAGAGCCGAAGCCGCGGATTCCCGTGAGGGAGTGGTAGCGGAGCGTCGATCTCGGAGTGAAGCGGCGGGGGAACCCGTCGTGGACCGTGGTCGAGTGAGAATGTTGGCATGAGTAGCGAGAGAGGGGTGAGAAACCCCTCCGCCGAAAGCCCAAGGGTTCCTGGGGAAGGCTAATCCGCCCAGGGTGAGTCGGGAGCTAAGGCGAGGCCGAGAGGCGTAGTCGATGCACAACCGGTTGATATTCCGGTACCGCCGTACCCGCGACAATGCCGAGACGATGTTGCTAAGGGGCTGTCACCTTCGGGTGACGAACCGACCCACGTCGAGGACGCAAGCAATGAGGGGACGCAGGAGGATAGGTGAGCCCAGGCGATGGTAGTCCTGGGGTAAGCGTGTAGGGAGGGGACCAGGCAAATCCGGGCCCCATGATCCTGAGACGCGACGCCGAGCCGCTTCAGGCGAAGTCACTGATTCCATGCTGCCGAGAAAAGCCTCTAGCGAGTTGGTATGGCGCCCGTACCCCAAACCGACACAGGTGGGCAGGTAGAGAATACCAAGGCGATCGGGAGAACTGTGGTTAAGGAACTCGGCAAAATGCCTCCGTAACTTCGGGAGAAGGAGGACCCCATCAGGGTGAAGGACCTCGCGTCCGGAGCTCGAAGGGGTGGCACAGACCAGGGGAAAGCGACTGTTTACTAAAAACACAGCAGCGTGCGAAGTCCTAAGACGATGTATACGCTGTGACGCCTGCCCGGTGCTGGAAGGTTACGGGGAAGGGTCAGCCTTCGGGCGAAGCTCTGAACCTAAGCCCCAGTAAACGGCGGCCGTAACTATAACGGTCCTAAGGTAGCGAAATTCCTTGTCGGGTAAGTTCCGACCTGCACGAATGGCGTAACGACTTTCCTACTGTCTCAACCACAGACCCGGCGAAATTGAAGTACGAGTAAAGATGCTCGTTAGCTGCAGAAGGACGGAAAGACCCCGTGGACCTTTACTATAACTTGATGTTGGGCTTTGGTATGTGTTGTGTAGGATAGGTGGGAGGCTTTGAAGCAGTGGCGCCAGCCATTGTGGAGCCATCCTTGAAATACCACCCTGCACATGCTGGGGCTCTAACCCACGCCCGTGATCCGGGTGGGGGACAGCGTCAGGCGGGTAGTTTGACTGGGGCGGTCGCCTCCTAAAAGGTAACGGAGGCGCTCAAAGGTTCCCTCAGCCTGGTTGGCAATCAGGCGTCGAGTGCAATGGCACAAGGGAGCTTGACTGCGAGACCTACAAGTCGAGCAGGTGCGAAAGCAGGACATAGTGATCCGGCGGTTGCGTGTGGAAGCGCCGTCGCTCAACGGATAAAAGGTACCCCGGGGATAACAGGCTCATCTTCCCCAAGAGTCCATATCGACGGGAAGGTTTGGCACCTCGATGTCGGCTCATCGCATCCTGGGGCTGAAGCAGGTCCCAAGGGTTGGGCTGTTCGCCCATTAAAGCGGTACGCGAGCTGGGTTTAGAACGTCGTGAGACAGTTCGGTCCCTATCCTCTGCAGCCGAAGGAGATTTGAGGAAGGCTGTCCCTAGTACGAGAGGACCGGGACGGACGCAGCTCTCGTGTGCCAGTTGTCCTGCCAAGGGCACGGCTGGTTGGCGACCTGCGGAAGGGATAACCGCTGAAAGCATCTAAGTGGGAAACCCGTTCCAAGATGAGATCTCCCACAGAGTCAATCTGGTAAGGCCCGTGGCAGACCACCACGTTGATAGGCCGGAGGTGTACGTGCGGTAACGCATTCAGCCGACCGGTACTAATCGGCCGAGGGCTTGGATCGACAACGATGTTCGTGCTCGCTGTGGAGTTCTCGAAGGGGAACCGCGACCACTCCCACCATCCGGTGGGGGATGGGCGCACCCTTTGACAAGATTTCGGTGGCCATGGCGGTGGGGTCACACCCGTTCCCATTCCGAACACGGAAGTTAAGCCCACCAGCGCCGATGGTACTTGGGAGGAGACTCCCTGGGAGAGTAGGACGCCGCCGGATTTCGCACTGGAGAAGGACCTTGCGTCACACGCAGGGTCCTTCTTCGCGTACCGGGCGCCTCGGCGCGCTCGCACTCGATTCCCGACAGGTAGGTTCACCCTCATGGCCCGTCCCCCGGCATCCGGCTCGTCTCGCTCGTCCGGACGTGGTCCGGGAAAGCCCGCCAGCGGAGGCGCCGGGCGGGCCGGAGGTCGTTCCGGAGGTCGAGCCGCGGGTGGTTCGACGGCCCGGGGCGCGGGCGGTTCGGGCCGCGGCGCGCCCAGCGCCGGCCGGGGCCGTTCGAGCGGTGGACGCACCGACCGGGCCGGAGGGTCGACGGGTCGGTCGGCCGGCACCGCTCGGGCCGGTCGGGCGGCGAGTGGAGACACCGGCCGCAATGGCGGCGGCGGTGGTGGTCGGTCGGCCCCCGGGAAGCCGGGGCGTTCCGGCGGGGCGACCTCGCGCTCGGGTCCGGGGTCGCGGCGCGGCACCGAGGCTCGCGTCGGCGAGCGAGGTGCGAGTGAGGGGCGGCGCGCCGGTGGACCGGGTTCGTCGTCTCGTCGAACCGAAGGACGCCGTGACGATGCCCGTGGCGGCGAGGGTCGCCGCTCGGAGGGTCGCGGCACCGGAGGTCGCGCCGGTGGACCTTCGGCGCGACCCGATCGCGATCGAGGGCGTCGGTCAGGGGACGAGCGCGCCGCGTCCCGGTCGGCGGGGGGCGACCGCGGTCGATCCGACGCCGGCGAACGTGACGCCCGGTGGGCCGAGGGTCCGGCCCTCGAGACCCCCCGCTCCTGGGGCGGAGTCGCCCGTCGGGGCGCCGGAGCGGCCACCGGTCGGCGCGTGGCCGGCGCCTCGCGTGCCTGGCGCGATGCGGTGGAGGCCGCCGGACCCCGGCGGCCGAGTTCGGCCCGGCGCGCCGCTCCCGGCTCGATTCCCGATGAGGCCACCGATGCCGAGCGCCGGGCCCGGGCCGATGCCCGCGCCGCCGAGGGCCCGGCGCTCGAAGCCGTGCAGGAGGCCGTGCGTGAGGAGGCGACCGGAGCCGTGGTCCGGGCCCGCCGCCGACCTCCCGACCCGGCCCCGCTGGATCTCGAGGGTGAGGTCCGCGAGCAGTTGTCCCGTGCCGTGGGCACGGCCCGTCGAGAGCGGGTCGAGCGGCGACTGACCGAGGCCGCCGAGCACTTCGAGGCCGAGCGGTTCGCCGACGCGGCGCGGATACTCAAGAAGCTGGTGACCGAGGCACCCACGGTGGCGGCGGTCCACGAACTCTTCGGACTCACCCTCTACCGCCAGGAGAAGTGGAAGGCGGCGGCGCGCGAACTCGAGGCGTTCCGCCTCCTGACCGGCTCCACCGAACAGCATCCGGTGTTGGCCGACTGCTACCGGGCCCTGCGCCAATGGGGGAGGGTCACCGAACTGTGGGACGAATTGCGGGAGGTCTCCCCGGCCGCCGACCTCGTCACGGAGGGTCGCATCGTCATGGCCGGTGCGCTGGCCGATCATGATGATCCGGCCGGCGCCATCCGCCTGCTCGAGCAGGGATTCCAGTTCCCCAAGCGACCGATGCTCCACCACCTGCGACGGGCCTATGCCTTGGCCGACCTCTACGAGCGAGTGGGTGACCTGCCCCGGGCCCGTTCGATGTTCACCCGCGTCGCCGCCGCCGACCCCGACTTCGCCGATGTGCGCCGTCGGGTCCGCGCCCTCGGCTGATCGGGCCACCGCACCGCGGGTCGGCTCCCGCGCGCGGGTGTGCCGCGGATGCGGCGCGACGATCTAGTGTCGAGGTCGTTCGGGGGTGGGTCCGACTGGCGGGCCGTGAGTCCCCGTGCCGTGTGCGCTGCACACGACGACCGATGACCACTCCGGAGCGGTGGTTCGTGGCCGCCGCTCCACGAAAACGACCGAGGATCAGATGACCGACATCAAGGCCCTGTTGGGCGACGAGGCGGACGCCCTGCTCGGATTCGAGTGCAAGGGCATCACTGCCGACCAGCTCAACGTGCCGGGCGGTGACATCGTCGATCGCGTCTATGCGCAGAGTGATCGCTCGCCCCAGGTGCTCCGCAATCTCCAGGCTCTGTTCGGGAACGGTCGACTGGCCGATACCGGCTACGTGTCGATCCTCCCCGTCGATCAGGGCATCGAGCACTCCGGTGCGGCCTCGTTCGCTCCGAACCCGATCTACTTCGATCCGGAGAACATCGTCCGGCTCGCCATCGAGGGCGGCTGCAACGCCGTGGCCACCACGTTCGGTGTGCTCGGCTCGATGTCGCGCAAGTACGCGCACCGCATTCCGTTCATCGTGAAGATCAACCACAACGAGTTGCTCACCTATCCCAACGAGTTCGACCAGATCATGTTCGGCACGGTGGAGGAGGCCCACGAACTCGGCGCGGCCGGCGTCGGGGCCACCATCTACTTCGGTTCGCCCGAATCGCACCGTCAGATCGTGGAGGTCGCCGAGGCGTTCTCCCGGGCCCACGAGCTCGGCATGTTCACCGTGCTGTGGTGTTACCTGCGCAACAACGGCTTCAAGGTCGACGGTGTCGACTATCACGACGCCGCTGATCTCACCGCCCAGGCCAACCACATCGGCGTCACCATCGAAGCCGACATCATCAAGCAGAAGCTCCCGACCAAGAACGGTGGGTACAACGCACTGAGTGGTTTCGGGAAGACCTCCAAGCTCGTCTACGGCGATCTGGTGACCGACAACCCGATCGACTGGACACGCTGGCAGGTGGCGAACTGCTACATGGGGCGCATCGGTCTCATCAACTCCGGCGGTGAATCGAAGGGAGCATCGGATCTCGCCGATGCCGTTCGCACCGCCGTCATCAACAAGCGGGCGGGCGGCACCGGTCTCATCTCCGGACGCAAGGCCTTCCAGCGTCCGATGGGTGAGGGCATCGCACTCCTCAACGCCATCCAGGACGTCTACCTCGACCAGTCGATCACGTTGGCCTGATCCGCCCCGACAAGGAGTCCCCATGGCATTGACCGCCGAGCCGTCGACCGACGAGCGGGTGCTCGATCGTGTCGTGATCCGTTTCGCCGGGGACTCCGGCGATGGCATGCAGTTGACCGGAGACCGGTTCACCAGCGCCAGCGCGCTCATCGGGAACGACCTGGTCACGTTGCCCGAGTACCCGGCCGAGATCCGGGCTCCGGCCGGAACGGTGGCGGGTGTGTCGGCCTTCCAGGTCCACATCTCCGATCATCCGATCACCACCCCGGGCGACGAACCCGACGTGCTGGTGGCCATGAACCCGGCGGCACTGAAGTCCGAGCTTTCGAAGATCTCACCCGGGGCCACGGTCATCCTCAACATCGACGCCTTCGACGAGCGCAACCTGGCCAAGGCCGGGTACGACCACGACCCGCTCACCGGTGACGATCTCAAGGGGTTCACCCGTATCGACGTGCCGATGACCTCGCTCACCCGCAGCGTGTGCGAGCCACTGGGTGTCAAGACCCGCGACGCCGAGAGGTCGAAGAACTTCTTCGCCCTCGGTCTCGTGTCGTGGATGTTCTCCCGGCCGGTGGAGCCGACGCTGGAGTGGATCGAGGCCAGGTTCGGCAACAAGCCGCAGGTACGCGATGCCAACGTGGCCGCCTTCAACGCCGGCCACGCCTTCGCCGAGACCATCGAGCTGTTCGGTCAGCCCTACCGGATCGCGCCGATGGCCGAGCAGCACCCCGGTGTCTACACGTCCATCAACGGCAACACGGCGACCGCCTGGGGCCTCATCGCCGCAGCCCATCAGGCGCAACTGCAACTGTTCCTCGGTTCGTACCCCATCACCCCGGCCTCCGACATCCTCCACGAGTTGTCGAAGCACAAGAACTTCGGTGTGCGGACGTTCCAGGCCGAGGACGAGATCGCCGGCATCGGCGCCGCGCTCGGTGCCGCCTATGGCGGTCAGTTGGCCATCACCACCACCAGTGGACCGGGAGTGGCGCTCAAGTCCGAGACCATCGGTCTGGCCATCATGCTCGAGCTGCCGTTGGTCATCATCGACGTGCAGCGCGGCGGTCCCTCGACCGGCCTGCCCACCAAGACCGAGCAGGCCGACCTGATGTTGGCCATGTACGGGCACCACGGGGAATCCCCCCTGCCCATCGTGGCGCCGTCCACCCCGGCCGGCTGTTTCTGGGGAGCCATCGAGGCCTGCCGCATCGCCCTCAAGTACCGCACGCCGGTGTTCCTCCTCACGGACGGTTATCTGGCCAACGGGGCCGAGCCGTGGCTCATCCCCGACCCGGCGACGTTCCCCGATCTGTCGGTGTCGTTCCTGACCGAACCCAACCACACGCTGGCCGACGGCACCAGGGTGCTGTGGCCCTATCTGCGTGACCCCGAGACGTTGGCCCGACCGTGGATCCTCCCCGGAACTCCCGGCCTCGAGCACCGCATCGGCGGCATCGAGAAGGAGGACGGGACCGGCAACATCTCCTACACCCCGGCCAACCACGAGAAGATGGTGCACCTGCGGGCCGAGAAGGTGGCCGGTATCGCCGCCGACATCCCGCCGGTGGTGATCGAGGGCGACGAGGACTTCGAGGTGCTCGTCGTGGGTTGGGGTTCGACCTGGGGTGCGATCAACGGCGGCATGGAGCGCGTCCAGCGCACCGGTCGGCGCGTCGGTCACGTGCACCTGACCCACCTCAATCCGTTCCCCGCCAACCTCGGCGCGATCCTCGCCCGGGCCGACAAGGTGCTCGTACCCGAGATGAACATGGGGCAACTGAGCCGTCTGCTGCGGGCCGAGTACCTCGTCGATGCCCGTTCCACCTCCAAGGTCCAGGGTCTGCCGTTCACGGCCCGCGAGATCGAAGCCGCCATCATGGGAGTCCTCGATGACTGACACCGCCGTTCCCGAGACCACTCGAAAGGACTGGACCAGCGATCAGGAACCGCGTTGGTGTCCGGGCTGCGGCGACTACTCCATCCTCACCGCCGTCCAGATGCTGATGCCGGACCTGTCGGTGCGGCGCGAGGAGACGGTGTTCGTGTCCGGGATCGGGTGCGCGTCGCGCTTCCCGTACTACATGAACACCTACGGGATCCACACGATCCACGGCCGTGCGCCCGCCATCGCCACCGGGCTGGCCATCTCCCGGCCCGACCTCGACATCTGGGTGATCGGCGGTGACGGCGACATGTTGTCGATCGGGGGGAACCACCTGATCCACGCGTTGCGTCGCAACGTCGACATGACGATCCTCATGTTCAACAACCAGATCTACGGTCTGACCAAGGGCCAGTACTCACCCACGTCCGAGGTGGGCAAGGTCACCAAGTCCACGCCGGTCGGCTCGGTCGACGCGCCGTTCAACCCGATCAGTCTCGCCATCGGGGCCGAGGCCACGTTCGTGGCTCGCACCCACGACATGGACCGCAAGCACATGCAGGAGATGTTCACGGCGGCACATGCGCACAAGGGTGCGGCCTTCGTCGAGATCTACCAGAACTGCAACGTCTTCAACGACGGCGCCTTCGAGACGATCCTCTCCAAGTCGGCCCGCGACGACATGCTCATCCCACTCGTCCATGGCCAGCCGATCCGCTTCGGTGGCGAGGGCCAGTTCGGCGTCGTCATGAACGATCGGGGTGCGGTGGAGATCGTCGAGGTGGCCACCGTGGGTGAGGGTGCGTTGCTGGTGCACGACGAGACCGATGCCGGACTCGCGTTCCAGCTGTCGCGACTGAGTCACGGGCCCACCACTCCGACGCCCATCGGGATCTTCCGCAGTGTGGAGCGACCCGAGTACGGCGCAGGGGTGAATGCACAACTGTCCGCCGCGGTGGATCGGCGCGGCGCCGGCGATCTCGGGGCGCTGCTGCACTCCGGCGCCACCTGGACGATCTGAGCGCAGCGAGCCCGATCCGTCGGCTCAGTCGAGCGAACGGAAGACCAGACCCGTCAGCGGCTTGGGCTCGAAGAACGTCGACTTGGGGGGCATGCGCTCCCCGCCGTCGGCGATGGCCACGATCTGGGCCACCGTGACCGGTCGCAGGAGCACACCGGCCTCGGCGTCGCCGCTGGCCACTGCGGCGCGCACATGCTCGATGCCGTGCTGGTAGCGCACGGTGCACCCGCCGATGGCGGACAGGGCATGGTCGAGTCGACTCGAGTCGAGATCGGCCACGCCCTCCATGGCCTCGGGCCGGGGTCGCAGCCACCACGCGCCGTCGCCACGCACGAGGGCCAACGCGCCCTGCTGTTGCAGCGAGAAGACGGTGAGGGCCGCGGGGTCGGCCACCGGTTCGATGGCGAAGAACCCGTCGAGCGCGACGAGGAGTTCGGGCTGATCGGGTAGGCCGGTGAGGAGGCGGTGGATCGGTCCCACGTGGAGTTCGTCGTCGACCAGTTCGACCACGAAGGTCAGCACCGCATCGGCCGCACCGGCCGTGCCGTCGGCCGCCCGCCGTTCGTCACGATAGGAGAGCGAGGTCTCGTAACGATGGTGTCCGTCGGCGATCACGATCGGGTGGGCGGCGACCGACGCGCTGATGGCGGCGATCCGGTCCGGATCGGTGACGCGCCACACGATGTGGGTCACACCATCGACCTCGAATCGACACAGTGGGTCGTCATCGATCGCCAGCAGCTCGCTCAGGCCGCGGGCCGGTGACAATCCCCACACCGCCGAGAGGTTCGTCCGAGTCGCCCTGAGCAGGTCGAGGCGGTCGCTGCGGGCCTTGGGGGTGGTGAACTCGTGGGGGAGGATGTCGCCCTCACCGGGGCGACTCAGGTCCATCGCCCCGAGGACCCCGGTGGTCTGCCGCACGTGGCCGTCCTCGTCGATCCGCTCCATGCGGTACACCGTGAAACTCGGCACGTCGTCGGTGACCACCACACCGTCGCGGTGCCACCGGGCCAGTCGCTCCGCCGCTGCCACGTAGGGATCGGTCGCCGCACCGGACTCGGGCACGGGCAGGTCCACGTTGACGACGTTGAACGTCGAGCGTCGACACAGCGCGTCTCGGCCGGGAGCATCGATCACGTCGTACGGGGGAGCGGTGACCGCCGCGGGGTCGTTCGTCCCGAGGTCGTAGCGGATCGCCCGGAACGGTTCGAAGCGCGGCATCCCGATTCTCTAGCAGAACCCCCGTCCGGTGCGAGACTCCCCGGGTGGATCAGACTCCCGCGTCGCCGAAGGGGATGCCGATGGCGTGGGCCCTCGACCTCGATGGTGTCGTGTGGCTGGCCGACGAACCGATCGCAGGTTCGGCCGGGGCGATCACCCGGTTGCGCGGGGCCGGCGCGCACGTCGTGTTCGTCACCAACTTCTCGTGGGGTCGCCGGGGCGACATCGCCGACAAGTTGGCCCGACACGGGATCGATCCCGGTGACGACGTCATCACCTCCTCGATGGCGGCCGCCGCGCTCGTCGAGCCCGGCGAACGGGTGCTGGTGGTCGGTGGGCCCGGGATCGTGGAGGCCGTCGAGTCCCGCTCGGCCGAAGCGGTGCCGGTGGGCGATCCCGATGCCGGGACGGCCCCGGTCGATGCCGTGCTCGTCGGCCTCGACCCGCAGTTCGACTATCGGGCCATGACCCTCGCCTCGACCGCCGTTCGTCGCGGCGCACGACTGCTGGCCACCAACGACGACGCCACCTACCCGACCGCCACCGGACCTGTGCCCGGGGGCGGCGCCGTGCTGGCCGCCATCGCCACGGCGGCCGGCGTCACCCCCGTCGTGGCCGGCAAGCCCCACGCTCCGATCGCGACGCTCGTGCGCGAGCGGTGTGGTGACGTGGGTGTGATGGTCGGCGATCGGCCCGACACCGACGGGCGGTTCGCCCGCACCCTCGGTTGGGAGTTCGCCCTCGTCCTCACCGGCACGATCGGAGCCCACGATCTCCCGGTCACACCGTCACCCGAACGCATCGCCGCGACGTTGGCCGATCTCGTCGACGAGGCGTTGACCGGACACCGACCGTCGCCGCGATGACGACGCGACGACGACTCGACACCGAACTCGTCCGTCGGGGCCTGGCCCCCAGTCGAGAGGCCGCCCGCGCCGACATCGTGGCCGGACGTGTCACCGTCGGTGGCGCGCCGACGACCAAACCGGCGCGCCTGGTGGGAGCCGATGAGGCCCTCGTCGTCCATGGTCCTCCTCCCCGTTTCGTGTCGCGGGCGGGCGCCAAACTCGACGGTGCGATCGAGAGATTCGGCCTCCACTCCGTGCTGGCCGGGGCTCGAGTGCTCGACGCCGGCGCCTCGACCGGCGGTTTCACCGATTGCGCGTTGCAGCACGGTGCCACCCATGTCGTCGCTGTCGATGTCGGTCACAACCAATTGCACGAGCGGATGGCGGCCGATGCCCGAGTCACGTCCCTCGAACGCACCAACCTCCGCAACGTCGATCCGACGACCCTGGGTGGTCCGTTCGACGTGGTGGTGGCCGATCTGTCGTTCATCTCACTGACGATGGTGCTCGATCCGCTGTTGGGCGCGGCGAGGCCGGGAGCGCTGCTCGTGCTGCTGGTCAAGCCCCAGTTCGAGGCCGGACGGGCCGAGGTGGCCAAGGGGCGCGGGATCGTCACCGATCCTGCGGTGTGGCGTCGGGTCCTCGGGTCGATCGCATCTGCCCTGCTCGAGCGATCTGCGGCCATCATGGGGGTCATGGCCTCGCCTCTGACCGGTACCGACGGCAACGTGGAGTTCCTCATGGTCGCCCGCGCCGGCGGCGGTGGCGTCGACGGTTCCGGTCTCCGTGCCCTCGATGCGACCGCACTCGACGAGGCGCTCGACGCTGCGGTGGCCCAGGCTCCGGGGGTGGCGTGATGGCGGCCGTTGCCCTGGTCCTGCATCCCCATCGGCCCCAGGCGATCGATCTCGCCGCCTCCACCATCGAGTGGTTGGAGGGTGTCGGCCACGAGGTCCGACTCCCGCCCGACGACGCGGCACGTGCCGGTCGTCCCGATCTGGCGGTGACCGAGCCGGCGTTGGCCCCCGGCTGCGACGTCGTCGTGAGTCTCGGTGGGGACGGCACGATGTTGCGGTCGGTGGAGATGGCGGCCCGCCACGACGTGCCGGTCCTCGGGGTGAATCTCGGCACGCTCGGCTACCTCACCGATACCGAGCCCGATGCGCTCCGTGCCGCCATCGAACGGGTCCTGGCCGGCACGGCGGTGATCGAGGAGCGCATGCTCCTCGACGTGGTGGTCGACGCGCCGTCCGGGGCCTGTGCGTCCGCTCCGGTCCTGGCCCTCAACGAGGCCGTGCTGGAGAAGACGGCCTCGGGTCACACGATCCGCGTCGACGTCGACCTCGATGGCGAACGCTTCACCCCGTATGCCGCCGACGGACTCATCGTGGCCACGCCCACCGGCTCGACCGCCTATGCCTTCTCCGCTCGCGGCCCCATCGTCGAGCCGACCCACCGTGCCGTACTGCTCACGCCGGTGTCACCCCACATGCTGTTCGATCGCACGCTGGTGCTCGACGACGACACCGTCATCGACCTGACCGTGGCCGGTGGGCGCACCGCGGCGCTCGTCGTCGACGGACGTCACCTCGGCGATCTCCATCCCGGTGACCGCGTGCGGTGTAGGGGCTCGGATGTCGTGGCCCGACTCGTCCTCTCGGGGCCTCGCGACTTCCACGCCATCCTCAAGGCCAAGTTCGGTCTTGCCGACAGGTAGGGGGACGCCCGTGCTCGCCGAACTCCGCGTGCGCAACCTCGGGGTGATCGAGGAATCGTCGGTCCTGTTCTCTCCGGGGATGACCGCGGTGACGGGGGAGACCGGAGCGGGCAAGACCATGATCGTCACCGCCATCGAACTCCTCGTCGGCGGACGTGCCGATCCTCGCATCGTGCGTGCCGGCGCCGACGAGGCGGTGGTCGAGGGCCGTTTCGTCACCGACGGAGGTGAGTGCGTGCTGCGCCGGGTGATCCCGGCCAAGGGACGCTCGCGGGCCTACATCGACGGTTCGCTGGCCACCATGGCCGAGTTGTCCGAGCGAGGGACGGAACTCGTCGATCTCCATGGTCAGCATGATCACCAGTCGTTGCTCCAGCCCGCGGTGCAGCGCGCCGCTCTCGATCGGTTCGCCGGGATCGATCTCGGACCGCTCCGGGCGGCTCGACGGGCCGTGACCGAGATCGAGTCCGGTCTGGCCGAGCTCGGTGGCGATCCGCGCGAACGCGCCCGGGAGATCGACCTCCTCCGCTTCCAGGTCGACGAGATCGTCGTCGCTGGTCTCGAAGACCCGAACGAGGACGACGACCTGCGGCGGGAGTCGGACGTGCTGGCCGATGCCACCGGTCACCGCGAGGCTGCCGCGACGGCGCTGGCCGCCCTCACCGGCGACGACGGAGCCGCCGACGCGTTGGCCGTCGCCCTCGCTGCCCTCGAGGGGCGCGCCCCGTTCGAGTCGGAGGTCGTGCGGCTGCGCGACGTGCTCGCCGAACTCGACGACATCGGGCGCGATCTGCGTTCCGGAGGCGAGGGGATCGAGGCCGATCCCGAGCGACTGGCGGCCATCGGAGAACGGCGACGACTGCTGTCCGACCTGCGTCGGAAGTATGGCGACACGCTCGCCGACGTCATGACGTGGCGTGACACCGCGGCGCAGCGCCTGGCGCGACTCGAGGCCCACGACGAACGGGCGGCGACGTTGGATGTCCGTCTGTCGGCGGCCCGGGCCGCAGTGGAGGCCGCCGAGGAGGACGTGGCCCGAGCCCGCACCGCTGCCGCGCCCCGACTGGCTGCCGCCGTGGCCACCCACCTGCCCGAGTTGGCCCTCCCGGGGGCCCGGGTCGAGGTGTCGGTCGCCGGCCCGGCCGGTCGCGACGTGGTCCTCCAGTTCGCCGCGTCGCCCGGCGTACCACTGGCACCACTGGCCCGTTCGGCGTCCGGTGGTGAACTGGCCCGGGCCATGTTGGCGCTGCGGCTCGTGCTCACCGAAGGACCACCGGTGCTGGTGTTCGACGAGGTCGATGCCGGAATCGGCGGCGCTGCGGCCATCGCCGTCGGCGGTGCGCTGGCCGACATCGCGTCGGACCATCAGGTGCTGGTGGTCACCCATCTGGCGCAGGTCGCCGCGTGGGCCGATGCACAGGTCGTCGTCGACAAGACGTCGACGGCGACGTCGACCACGACCACCGTCGCCGTCGTCGACGGTGACGACCGCACGACCGAACTGGCTCGCATGCTGTCGGGCACACCGGACTCCGATGCTGCCCGTCGCCATGCGTCCGAACTCCTGCGTGACGCGCGCGACGCCCGAGTCGGCGCGCCATCCGCCCGGATCGACGGGGTCCGGGGCTAATCTGACATCCCGACGTGTTCACCACCGCCGGGAGGCCAGATGACCAAGCACATCTTCGTGACCGGGGGTGTGGCGTCGTCACTCGGCAAGGGGATCACGGCTTCGTCGCTGGGTCGCCTGCTCAAGAGCCGTGGGCTGCGCGTGACCATGCAGAAGCTCGATCCGTACCTCAACGTGGACCCGGGCACCATGAACCCGTTCGAGCACGGAGAGGTGTTCGTCACCGACGACGGCGGTGAGACCGACCTCGACCTGGGGCACTACGAGCGCTTCATCGACGAACCACTGGGTCGCGGGTCGAACGCCACCACCGGGTCGATCTACTCGGCCGTCATCGCCGCCGAACGCCGAGGGGACTACCTCGGTCGCACCGTGCAGGTCATCCCGCACATCACCGACGAGATCAAGCGGCGCATCACGGCCCTGGCCTCCGAATCGGTCGACGTCGTGATCACCGAGATCGGCGGCACGGTGGGTGACATCGAGATCCTCCCGTTCCTCGAGGCGATCCGGCAGTACCGGCTCGATGTCGGCCGGGAGAACGTCTGCTACGTCCACGTCACGCTGGTGCCCTTCATCGGACCGTCGGGGGAGCAGAAGACCAAGCCCACCCAGCACTCCGTCACCGAATTGCGCAGTCGCGGCATCCAGCCCGACATCATCGTGTGCCGTTCGGAGGCCTCACTCTCGCCCGAACTCAAGCGCAAGATCTCCAACCTGTGCGACGTACCGGTGGAAGCGGTGGTCAACGCCGCCGATGCCCGCAACCTCTACGAGGTGCCGCTGGTCATGCACGAGGAGGGCCTCGACGAGTACGTCTGTCGCATGTTCGGATTCGCCGATCGCGACATCGACCTGTCGGAGTGGGAGATCCTCGTCGACCGCGTGGAGAACTCGAACATCCCGCTGCGCATCGGGATCATCGGCAAGTACGTGGCGCTCCCCGACGCCTACCTCTCGGTGGTCGAGTCCCTCAAGCACGGCGGGTTCTTCCACGCCGCCGATGTCTCGGTCGAGTGGATCCAGGCCGAGGACGTGGAGGAGATGTCGGCCGACGGGCGTCTCAGCGAGCTCGACGGCATCGTCATCCCCGGCGGATTCGGCGAGCGCGGGGTGGAGGGAAAGATCGCGGCCGCTCGCTACGCGAGGGAGAACGAACTGCCCTGCCTCGGGCTGTGTCTGGGCATGCAGGTCATGACCATCGAGTACGCGCGCAACGCGCTGGGGATGACGGGGGCGCACTCGTCGGAGTTCGATCCGCAGACGCCGTTCCCGGTGATCGATCTCATGGAGACCCAACGCGATGTGACCGACAAGGGCGGCACCATGCGGCTGGGGGCCTACGTGGCCCGCCTGCAGCCCGACTCCCGGGTCGCCCGCATCTACGACGCCGAGGTCGTCTCCGAACGTCACCGTCATCGCTACGAGTTCAATCCCCGATTCCGGTCCCGGTTCGACGACTCGGACTTCGTGTGTTCCGGTACCTCGCCCGATGGCCGGCTGGTGGAGTTCGTCGAACTGCGGGGTCATCCGTTCTGGATCGGCACCCAGGCCCATCCGGAGTTCAAGAGCCGCCCCGAACGCCCGGCGCCGTTGTTCCGTGAGTTCATCGCCGCTGCTCTGGCCCGATCCGAGGGACGGAACCCGCATCTGCCCGACCTCGACATCGAGTCGACCTCACTCGCGTGACCGGGGGCTTCCGCCGGCTCGACGAGCGCGTCGTCCACTCCGGCCACATCTTCGATCTCGTCACCGCTCGGTTCACCTCGCCCGAGGGGGACGTGTTCGAGCGCGACATCGTGCGGCATCCGGGCGCCGTGTCGGTGGTGCCACTCGACGCCGACGGGCGCATCGTGATGGTCCGTCAGTACCGTCCCGCGCTCGACGAGCTGTTGCTCGAGATCCCGGCGGGCAAGCGCGACGTGGCCGACGAACCTCCCGAGGTCACGGCCCAGCGGGAACTGGCCGAGGAGATCGGCATGCGCGCCCGCGATCTCCGGCTGCTGGGCACCTTCGCCAACGCCCCGGGCTTCAGTGACGAGTTGTCGTGGGTCTACCTGGGGCGCGACCTGCAGACGGTTCCCCGCGAGGTGCAGGGGATCGAGGAGTCGCACCTCGTCATCGAGAGGGTCACCTTCGCCGAGGCCCGCACGATGATCGCCGATGGGCGACTCACGGACACGAAGTCGATCGTCGGCATCCTGCTCGCCGCGTCGATGGTCGACGGTGACTGACGACGAGGTGCTGCTGCCCCTCGATGTCGAGGAGTTCCTCATCTGGCTGGCGGCCGAGAAG
>VERC01000175.1 GCA_018882825.1 Acidimicrobiia bacterium
GTGAGGATGCCCTCGGCGGCGACGATGCCGTGCAGGTCCTCGGGAGAGGTCTCGGTGCGCACCAGCACCACCCGCTGCCCCGCCGCTCGTCGGGTCACGGCATCGTCGGCGTCGAAGCACACGGCACCCACCGCCGCGCCCGGAGACGCGCCCGGACCGCTGGTGAGGACCTCGATGCGGGCCGACGGATCGAACTGCGGATGCAGCACGTGGTCGAGTTGCGACGGATCGACGCGCAGGACCGCCTCGCGTCGATCGATGAGACCCTCGTCGACCATCTCGACGGCCATCCGCAGAGCGGCGCTGGCGGTGCGCTTGCCGATGCGGGTCTGCAGGACGAACAGTCGACCGTTCTCGATGGTGAACTCGACGTCGCACATGTCGCGCTCGTGGCGTTCGAGGGTGCGCAGCACACCGAGGAGTCGCTCGTGGCAGTCCGGGAAGGCGGTCGCCATCTCGGCCAGCGGTTGTGTGGTGCGGATCCCGGCGACGACGTCCTCACCCTGGGCGTCGACGAGGAAGTCCCCGTACGGTCGGCGTTCACCGGTGGCCGGGTCGCGACTGAACACCACACCGGTGCCCGAGCGCTCACCGGTGTTTCCGAACACCATGACCTGCACGTTCACCGCCGTACCGAGGTCGTCGGCGATCCCCTCCAGCATGCGGTAGTCGCGGGCCCGTCGGCCGTTCCACGAGTCGAACACGGCGAGGATCGCCGCCTCCAACTGTTGGTGGGCGCCGGCGGGCACCGTACGTCCGGTCGTTCCGCCGATGATCGACTCGAACTCGTCGACGAGCAGACGCAGCGCGACGACATCGAGATCGCGTTCGGTGGCCGCACCCACCATCGCCAGTCGACGGGCGATCGCCGTCTCGAACTGCTCTCCGGGCGCACCGAGCACGACCCGGCCGAACATCTGCAGGAATCGTCGCCACGAGTCGAGGGCGAAACGTTCGTCACCGGTGCGCCGAGCCAGACCCTCGACGGTGGTGGCATCGAGTCCGAGATCGAGCACCGTGTCCATCATCCCGGGCATGGAGAACGCCGCTCCTGATCGCACCGAGACCAGCAACGGATCCGTGGCGCCGCCGAACGTGCAACCGGTGACGGCCTCCAGACCGGCGATGGCCGTGCGGACCTCGTCCATCAGCCCGGCCGGTGGACGACCATCGGCCAGATAGGCACAACAGGCCTCGGTGGTGATGGTGAAGCCAGCCGGCACGGGCAGCCCCAGGCGCACCATCGTGGCCAGATTCGCGCCCTTGCCCCCGAGCAGCCCCTTGTCGATCGCCCCGTCCCCGTCGAATGTCCGCACCCATCGCAGCGTCGTCGACGCCGCCGGTGCGATCACGGCGCCGAACCCTGCTGTCGACGGATGGCGTGATGGTCGATGTAGTCGACGACGACGAGCAGTCGACCCGACCCGTCGAGGGTGGCGACCAGCGCCCCATCGACCTCGATGGGGCGGGCCGAACCGGCGCGCCCGTTGATGACGCCGCTCTGGGTGCCGCGCATCGTGTATTCGATCACGACCCGCCCTCCGCCGACATCGGATGTCGCGAACGCGTCGCGAACCGTGAACGAGAGATCGGGAAAGGCATCGAGCGATCGTCGCACCATGGCGGCGATCTCGTCACTCCCCCGTCTGAGTGGTCCCGACGACATCCGATGGGTCGCATCGGGCGCGTACAACGCCATCACCGCATCGAGATCGTGTGCATTCCACGCCTCGGCCCATCCAGAGGCGAGGGGGTCGAGCCGATCGGTCATATCGGCAGCATTGCGCAGACCGCCGGACGTGCGTCGGAGCTCTCGCCCCGATCAGCAGGGTGGCTTGTCGACGAAGAAGTACGGGGGTGCGCCGGTCGCCGAGAAGGTCGGACCCCCACTGGACGTCGCGTACCAGAACGCATTGGAGTCGATCACCGTGCCCGGTGCGGGGTTCTGCGAACGCACCCCCGCTCTGTCACCGAGTGAGGGGTCGAGGCAGTGCGTGTAGACGGGAAGGCGGCATCCGGAGGCAGAGATCCGGCCCTGAATGGTCGAGTAGTTGCCGAGGCCGGCCGCCGGGGGCACACCGACCAGATCGGGCACCGTGCACGGGCGGCCCGAGGGACCCGGCACCGTGGTCGGCGGGACCGTCGCCGGCGGAGGCACGTAGGTCTCCACGTAGGTCCCCGTCCACGGGTTCGACCGGGCCGGCGCCGCCGTCGTCGGCGGTGGTGGCGCCTCGGTGGTGGGCGGCGCCGTCGCCACCGGAGCAGCCGCCGTCGTGGTCGTCGTCTCCTCGACCGCTTGGGCACGGGCGGCAGCGGGTTGCGGCGGCGAATCACTGGCCGCGATCACGATGGCACCACCCACCGAACCGAACCCCAGCACCAGCACGAGGGCGGCGAGCACGTACACCTCGAGCCGTGACGCCTTCCCGCCCGGGGCGCGCAACCACCGGCGACGCCCCTCGCCATCGGACTGTGCGAACTCGTCGATTCCGCTCATCGCCTACCTTCCGATCGTGCGTGGATCGGTCGTCGATCGGTCGCGCCGTGCCACACGAACACCGTCAACAGGGCGGATGCGTCTGGTTCATGGTCGCCGCGAACTCGGGACTCCAGTGCACGGTGTGGTACCAGACGGCGTTCGAGTCGATCACCGTGCCGGGTGCCGGATTCTGTGCCGCTTCCCGGAACGAGCCCGCTGGCACGGCGGGGTCGATGCAGTCGACCTCGGTCGGGAACTTGCATCCCGATGCCCTCACCGCGGCGGACAACTTGATGACGGCCGACGCCGGGTCGGATGGGGTACCCACCGCGGTGACGACATCGGGAACCGTGCACGTTCGTCCTGACGGGCCCGGCGGCGGCAACGTGACCGGCGGCGCGAACGTCTCGACGTACTCGTCGGTCGCCGGATTGCGCCGTTGCGTCGTCGGCGGTGGAGGAGCCTCGGTGGTGGGAGGCGCGGTCACCACCGGCGCCGACGTGGTCGTCGTGGTCTCCTCGACCACCGTCGCAGTCGTCTCCTGCGCCTTCTCCGGGCGAGAGTCGTTCGACGTGATCACGATCGCCCCGCCCACCGATCCGAATCCCAACACCAGCACGATGGCGGCGACGGCATAGAGCTCGAGCCGCGAGGCGCGGCCACCCGGAGCGCGCAGACGACGACGCCACCCCCGTCCAGCCGTCCCCTCGATCTCGTCCATGCCCGTCCTCCGGTCCCGCCGACGGGCGCCCGCCGCCGAGCCGGTGGTGCCCATCCACAACGACCAACTCAAGGACGAAACGAACAACGAATCGGACACTCTGTCCGATTCGCTCCCGCACATCGGCCGATAGCGTTCGCCCATGACCGGCGGGTCCAAGATGAGGAGATCCACAGCGGAGTCACTCGACGCCCTGCTCGATCTGGCCACTCAGCGGCTCATCACGCATTCGCTCGACGCACTGGCCGGCCTCGTCACCCCATCGACCCTGGCCCGCTCCTCGCACACCGTCAGCGTCGACACCGCCTATCGCCTGCTCGGTTCACCCGAACGCACGATCGAACTGCTCGCGGAACGGGTGATCACCCCCGAGTTCGCCTCCGACGCGCTGGCGTGGCCGACGTTCGGTGACGTGTTCGAGGGAGTCATCGACTCCTACAGCGCCCTCGACTCACTCGATGGCGCCCACGCCTCACTGCGGGCGCTGATCGCCAACAACTTCGTACTGCCCTCGGTGGTGGTCGGGCGACTCGTCGCGGCGGCGACACTCACCGCCAGCGAGTCGTGGACCGGTGAGATCAGACTGCGCGACGAGCAACTCGAAGTGGCCCGCGCCATCCGCGCGGCGATCCGCACGATGGTGCACACCCTCGACGGCGAGTTCGCCCGGCTGCTGCGCATCGTGCTCGTCGAGTTGCGACGACGGCCGACCGCAGGACGAAGTGTCGATCATGTGGCGGTGCTGCTGCGCACGCTCGTCGATGGGGCGGTGGATCGGATGCTGCTCGATCCGGGCTCGATGACGATCGACGACGTGGCCAGCGCCACCATGGATCTGGGATTCGCCCTGACCGAGGACGGCCTCCTGCCCGAGATCACCGGGACGTTCGGCGCACCGGACGACTTCCCGCTCGAATCGGTGCTGCTCACCGCCGAGCAGCAGTGGAGCGCCGATCGCCCGCCGGCGAACGTGCTCGCCGCAGTGGCCGACACCTGCGGCATCACCACCGGCGAGATCGAGGCCGTGTTCGCCGACGAGGCCGGTCTGGCCGATGCGGTGGTGCGGGCACTCGTGCTGTGTGGACCAATAACCGGCTCGCGAGAGTCCCGGTTCGCCATGGTGTCCACGGCGCTGCGTCGCCTGGCCCACCGTGCCGACGCCGCACCCCGACTGCTGGCCGCCATCGGCTCCGACCCCGACACGGGAGCACTCGCCGATCTCGGCGACGAGATCGGCGCCCTCGCCGCGCTGCGCTCCTCGACCTCTCCCGAGGCCGACCGACTCGCCGACCAACTCCTCGCCAGTGCGAGGAAGGGAATGGCCCAATGGGACTCCACCACCTTCCTGCTGGAACTCCTCAAGGACTGAGCGGACGCTCTGCCAGACTCCCCGAGTGACAGCCCCCGAGCCCCTCGTCACCGTCGCCGTGTCGACCCACGCCGCCGAGCGGCGTCTCGGACGTTGTCTCGACATGCTGCTGGCCCAGACCATCGGTGACCGACTCGAGGTGATCGTGATCGACAGCGGTTCGCCCGAGGACGAGCGCTCGGTGGTGGAGCCGTTCCTCGCCACCGGACGCGTGCACTACGTGCGCACCGAGCGGGAGAACCTCTACGCGGCATGGGGTCGGGCATTGGCCCGGGCCCGGGGGCGGTACTTCGCCAACGTGAACACCGACGACTGGGTCGCGCCCCACTCACTGGCCACCCTGGCCGAGGCGCTCGACACCCACGCCGAGTGCGCGCTCGCCTACGCCGACTGGGCCGTGACCGACGTCCCTCAATCGGCGCCCGGCCCCGAGAGCACCGTGTGCTCCCACGCCCGGTGGGTGCCGGCGCTGCACCTCTTCTACTGCTACACGGGCTGTGTGCAGTTCTGGCGGCGCAGTGCGTTGGAGGCCCTCGGCGGTCACGACCCGGCCCTGCGCTACTGCGGTGACCTCGAGGTGCTGCGTCGTCTCACCGAGGCCGGGATGCGCGCGGTGTACGTACCGGAGGTGCTGTGGGGGTTCTTCCGGAATCCCGACGGCCTGTCGATGTCCACGGACGGTTCGATCGACGAGCAACGCGAGGTGCATCGTCGGGCCCGACAGGCCGTGCGCATCGAGCAGCTCTTCGCCGTCGATCCCGACGATGCACGGGCGGCAGCCGACGCGTGGACGGCCCTCGGCGTGTTCGCCATGCGCGTGCGGGTGCCGTGGATCAACGGGC
>VERC01000176.1 GCA_018882825.1 Acidimicrobiia bacterium
CCGCCGATCCGCAACCGCATCGCGTGAAGGCCCTTCTCACCCACCAGGACCGGGAGTTTGAGCCCCGACGGGCTCGGCAGGGGGATGCCTCCCGACTCGGTGATGACGAAGTCGGCCATCACGTGATCGGCCTCGTGGGTCACGAGGTGGTCGGCCCCGACGGTGCCATTGGCCTCCTCGTCGGCCACCGCCAGGTACACCAACGTGCCCCGGGGACGGAAGTCGTCACGCGCCAGGTTGCGCATGGCGACCGCCATCGACGACGTCAGGTTGAGCATGTCGACGGCACCGCGTCCCCACACCTCGCCGTCGACGAGCTCACCGCCGAACGGGTCTCGCTGCCAGTGCTCCGGGTTGGCGGGCACGACATCGGTGTGGCCCATCAACAGCAGTGTCGGCGCGTCGGGATCGGTGCCCTCGATGCGCGCCACCAGACTCGACCGACCCGGCGCGCCCTCGAACAGTTCGAGATCGAGTCCCGGTCCTTCGAGGTACGACGCCAACAACTCGGCGCTCCGCGACTCGTGGCCCGACTCGAGCGTCCCATCGTTGACGCATGCGTTCCTGATGAGCGCCTGCAGCAGTTCGGTGCAGTCCTGCTCCCGATCGTTCCGTTGTCCACCCATGCGACGAACAGTACGGCGGAGGGCTCACATCAGCGATCCATCAAGCAGGACAAGGGTTTTCGCCTGTGGATAACTTCGGTCGAGCGATGTCCGAATGCCGTCGGCGTCGACGCGCGCGCGACACGCGCCGCACGACGTTCGACGACGCTCGAGATGCGTTCACCGAACGTCGATGCACGCGGAACCATGTCGAACACGTGGATTCACCATCCGCGCACGCATTGTGAGTACCGTTTTGCACGCACCGACGTACATGCCACGTGCGGGGTGCTCTGCAGTGACAGTCATGCAGCTGTTGTTGGTACCAGTGACACAACCATGAACACGCCGAGGAGGCGAGAATGGCAGCAGTGAAGAAGCGGGCGGCACGAAAGGCCCCCGCCAAGAAGCGCACCGCGAAGAAGGCCGCTCCTGCGAAGAAGCGGGCCACCAAGAAGGCGGCGCCGGCCAAGAAGCGCACGACCAAGAAGCGCACCGCGAAGAAGGCCGCACCGGCCAAGAAGCGGGCGACGAAGAAGCGTGCGACGAAGAAGGCGGCTCCCGCCAAGAAGCGGGCCACCAAGAAGCGCACCGCGAAGAAGGCGGCACCGGCCAAGAAGCGGGCCACCAAGAAGCGCACCGCGAAGAAGGCGGCACCGGCCAAGAAGCGGGCCACCAAGAAGCGCACCGCGAAGAAGGCCGCTCCGGCCAAGCGTCGCGCCCGTCGCTGACACACCGCAGTCCCGAGTCGTACCCGGTGCCCCGCTGCGGCGGGGCACCGGCGCGTCCGGAGCGCGCTCGGACGGGTACCTTTGCCGCCCATGGGCGCGCAGTTCATCTACACGATGCACAAGGTCGGTCGGTTCCACCCTCCGGACAGGGAGGTCCTGACCGACATCAGCCTCTCCTTCTATCCGGGCGCCAAGATCGGCGTCATCGGCGCCAACGGTTCGGGCAAGTCGTCACTGCTGCGCATCATGGCGGGACTCGACGACGGCTACACGGGAGAGGCGCGACTCACACCCGGCTTCACCGTCGGCCTGCTCGAGCAGGAACCACACCTCGACCCAGACAAGGACGTGACCGGCAACGTGATGGACGGCCTCGGTGAGGTCGCCACCCTGCTCGAGCGCTACGACGAGGTCCTGGCGGGATGGGCCGATCCCGAGGCCGACTACGAGAAGTTGGGTGAACAGCAGGCCGAGCTCGAGGCGAAGATCGAAGCCTCCGGCGCGTGGGACCTGAAGCGCACCATCGAGATCGCCATGGACGCGCTGCGGCTTCCCCCCGGTGACGCCGACGTGTCGACGCTCTCGGGCGGCGAGCGCCGTCGGGTGGCGCTGTGTCGACTCCTGCTCTCGCGACCGGATCTGCTGCTCCTCGACGAGCCCACCAACCACCTCGACGCCGAGTCTGTGGCCTGGCTCGAGCGGTTCCTGCGCGACTACCCGGGCACCGTCATCGCCATCACCCACGATCGCTACTTCCTCGACAACGTGGCCAAGTGGATACTGGAACTCGATCACGGTCGCGGCATCCCGTTCGAGGGCAACTACTCGGGTTGGCTGGAGAAGAAGCAGGAACGCCTGCGCATGGAGGAGAAGCAGGAGTCCTCCCGGGCGCGCACGCTGGCCCGCGAACTCGAGTGGGTACGCATGGCCCCCAAGGCCCGACAGGCCAAGGGCAAGGCCCGTCTGTCGGCCTACGAACAACTGCTGGCCGAATCCCAGGCCGATCAGGGCCGCGGTGACGCGCTGGAGATCTTCATCCCCTCCGGCCAGCGACTCGGCGACCAGGTGATCGAGGCCGAACACCTGCGCAAGGGGTTCGGTGACCGGTTGCTGATCGAGGACCTGACGTTCTCGTTGCCCCGGGCCGGCATCGTGGGCGTCATCGGACCGAACGGCGCCGGCAAGACCACGCTGTTCCGGATGCTGACCGGGGACGAACAGCCCGATGGCGGGGAGTTGCGGGTGGGACCGACGGTGGACCTCGCCTACGTCGACCAGAGTCGCGACAGCCTCGATCCCGAACGCACCGTCTACGAGGAGATCACCGACGGCCGGGACACGGTCAAGCTCGGGAACCGCGAGATGAACGGCCGGGCCTACGTGGCCTCGTTCAACTTCAAGGGCTCCGATCAGCAGAAGAAGGTCGGCGTGCTCTCGGGCGGTGAACGCAACCGCGTGCATCTGGCCAAGGTGCTGGCCCGGGGCGGGAACGTGCTGCTGCTCGACGAACCCACCAACGACCTCGACGTCGACACCCTGCGCGCGCTGGAGGACGGCCTGGAGGCGTTCGCCGGGTGCGCCGTCGTCATCAGCCACGATCGCTGGTTCCTCGACCGCATCGCCACCCACGTGCTCGCCTTCGAGGGCGACTCCCAGGTGCGGTGGTTCGAGGGGAACTTCAGCGAGTACGAGGCCCATCGACGCAAGGAACTCGGTGCCGATGCCGACCAACCCCACCGCATCGAGTACAAGCCGCTGACGCGATGAACCCGCGACCGTCCGCCGCCGAACCCACTGCGGCCCGCATCGACCCGCGTCTGGTGCGGCGCATCGTGCTGGTGGTGTTCGTGCTGGGCATCGCCGGGATGATCGTGGGGTCGATCCGCAGCAGCAACGGTGCAGCGATGACGTTCGGACTGATCACCGCCGTGGCCGCACTGGCTCTCGTCCTCGTCTCCTCGGTCACCCCGTCGGCATCCTCGGAGGCCGCAGCACCGGTCGTCGACGAACGACTGGCCGCCGATCTCGAGGACCGCATCGGCGCCCTGGTGGCCGACGGCGCCGACGAGGAAGCCGTGCGCCGACTCGTGGGGCGCGCCGTGGAGCTCGGTCGCGGATCCTGATCGACCGGTCGCCTAGGGTCGACCGATGCCCATCGACGCCCGCGCCACCGACGGTGAGATCGCAGCCGCCCTGGCCGGCGCCGCCGGCGAGATGCTGCTCGGCCTGCGCCAGGAACTGACGCTGCAGGGCGCCGACCAGCGCACGATCAAGGCCGCCGGCGACCGTGAGTCACACGTGTGGCTGGTGGAGGCACTGGCCGACCTCCGGCCCGACGATGCCGTGCTGTCCGAGGAGGGCCGCGACGATCGTCGACGGCTGCAGTGCGAACGGGTGTGGATCGTCGATCCGCTCGACGGCACCCGCGAGTACGGCGAGGGACGCAGCGACTGGGCGGTGCACGTGGCCCTCGCCATCGACGGTCGTCCGGTGGTGGGAGCCGTGGCCCAGTCCGCCATCGGCCGAGTGTTCAGCACGGAGACACCCGAGGTGGTCCCGTCCCGCGACGAGAGCGCACCGATCCGCATGGTGGTCAGCCGTTCGAGGGCCCCGATGATCACCATGCTCGTGGCCCAGCACCTCGGGGCCACGTACCTCGAGATGGGATCGGCCGGCGCCAAGGCCATGGCCGTGGTGCGCGGCGAGGCCGACTTCTACCTGCACGCCGGTGGCCAGTACGAGTGGGACAACTGCGCACCCGCGGCGGTGGCGCTGGCCGCCGGGCTGCACGCGTCACGCGTCGACGGCGCACCGCTCCGGTACAACAACGCCGATCCGTGGTCGCCCGATCTGCTCGTCTGTCGACCGGAACTGGCCGAACCGATCCTCTCCATCGTGCGCGGCTATCTCTGACCGGCGCCAGGAGGGTCCCGTGCGACCCGCCCGTACACTCGCCCCGATGGCGGCACCACCCCCCGATCTCGCCCTCGGATCCTTCTCCGACGACCCGCCGTGGATCGTCGACCCCGACGCCATGCCGTGGCGTGATGTCGTCGACGCCGTGCGGTGGACGACCCGACATCGTCTGCCCGAGTTGACCCGACCCCGCCGGTTGCCCCACGTGGGTCGCACCGTCACGGTGGTGCGCGAGTTCGGCACGGCGCTGGGCCTGTGGTGGTTGACCGGTCGTCGTCGGGCCGACCGCACCGGTGACAGGGGCATCAGTCGACGCGACGTCTCGCATCGCCTCCGACGCTCGATCGAGCGTCTGGGACCGACGTACATCAAGTTGGCCCAGATCATCTCCTCCGGTGAGGGCCTGTTCCCCGAGGAGTTGGTCACCGAGTTCAAGCGCTGCCGTGATCAGGTGCCCGCGGAACCGTTCGACGTCGTGCGGCGCACGGTCGAGGATGACCTCGGCGCCCGACTCGAGGACGTGTTCGCCTCCTTCGACACGGTGCCGCTGGCCGCCGCCTCCATCGCCCAGGTCCACGCCGCCACGCTCCACACCGGCGAGTCGGTGGTGGTCAAGGTGCAGCGCTCGACGGTGGCCGAACTGGTCGATGCCGACCTGCAGGTCCTGTCGTGGTTGGCTCCGTTCCTCGTGGGCCGGCTGCCCTTCGCCTCCCTGGCCAACCCCCCGGCGCTGGTCGACCTGTTCGCCGAGACGATCAGTGAGGAACTCGACTTCCGGCTCGAGGCCCAGAACATGCTCGACGTGGCCGCCTCGTTCCTCGCCCTCGGCCAACGCGGTTACGTCATCCCCCGCCCCCACCCCACGCTGGTGACCCGACGCGTGCTCGTCATGGAGCGACTCGACGGGTACTCGTTCGACGACGTGGCGGGGATGCGCGACGCCGGCATCGACACCGAGGCCATCGTGCGCACCGGGATGATCGGATTCATGGAGGGCGCCATGATCGAGGGCATCTTCCACGGCGATCTCCACGGCGGGAACCTCTTCGTCCAACCGGATGGTCGCGTCGCCCTTCTCGACTTCGGCATCACCGGTCGCATGAGCGATGCCG
>VERC01000177.1 GCA_018882825.1 Acidimicrobiia bacterium
CGTTGGGGGCGCGCCAGTACGCCATGGACGTCGCCGCCTACGTTCCCCACGCGCCGTTGCGCGTCTACGTGATGGGCGACCGGGGCGCACTCGACGTCGAGCCGACGAGCGAGGAGATCGACGAGATGGCGGCGCACGTGCGGGCCTCGATCGCCGCCGGTGCGATCGGTGTCTCGACCTCGCGTTCGCTCAACCACCGCACGCTCGACGGTGAACTCGTTCCCGGCACCTTCGCCGACTCCGACGAGCTCGTCGGATTGGCCCGGGCGATGATGGAGGCCGGCGGTGGTCTCTTCGAGGCGGTGCCCTCCGGTGAGACCGGCGTGGACCGCGACCTCGTCATCGGTGAGATCGAACTGCTCGGCGAGGTGTCGCGACGCACCGGGGCGCCGGTGAGCTTCCTGATGATCCAGGCCTCCGGGGCTCCCGAGTTGTGGCGCGAGCAACTGGCCGCCGTGCACGCCCAGAACGCCTCGGGCGCCCGACTGGTGCCCCAGGTGGCGGGCCGACCGGGCGGGATGTTGATCGGTGTGGCCACCTACCACGGGCTCATGCGCCGGCCGACGTTCCGTCGCCTCGAGTCGACGCTCTCCTACGAGGAGTTGCTCGTCGAACTGCGTCGGCCCGAGGTGAAGGCGGCGATCCTGGCCGAGGGTGACCTTCCCGCCGATCCGGGCCGTCAGTACGAGTCGATCGCCGAGAGCACCGGGTTCATGTTCGAGATGCTGTTCGTGCTCGGTGATCCTCCCGACTACGAACCGACCCGGGACCGGTCCATCGCCGGGATCGCCGAGGCGACCGGGCGTGACCCGTGGGAGGTGCTGTACGACGCCATCGCCGACGGTGACCTCCTGCTCGGAGCATTCACCAATTATGCGGCGCAGTCGGGGGACCACCTGCGCGAGATGCTCGCCGATCCCGAGACGGTGCTCGGCCTGTCCGACGGTGGCGCCCACGTGCGCTTCATCTGTGACGCCTCGCTTCCGACCTACCTGCTGACGCACTGGACCCGTGACCGGACCCGCGGTGAACGACTGCCCATCGAATCGGTCGTGCACAAGCAGACGGCGGCCACCGCCGAGATCGTCGGTCTGCGCGACCGAGGTCGGATCGAGGTGGGCAAGCGTGCCGATCTGAACGTCATCGATCTCGACGCGCTGACGCTCCATCCTCCCCGTCCGGTCGACGACCTCCCGGCCGGCGGACGCCGGATCCTCCAGCCGGCCACCGGGTACGCGGCCACCATCGTCAACGGTGTCATCACCCGCCGCCACGACACCGACACCGGCGCCCGACCCGGTCGTCTCGTGCGCGCCGCCCACTGAGATGGATCTCGGCCTGAACGACCGCGTCGCCCTCGTCACCGGGTCGTGGCGGGGCACCGGGGCCGGCATCGCCCGAGCGCTGGCGGCCGAGGGAGCGGTGGTGCTGGTGCACTCCCTCGAGTCCGACGGCGCCGATGAGGTGGCGACGTCGATCGTCGCCGCCGGTGGTCGGGCCCATGCCGTCGCCGGGGACATCCGTACCGATGAGGGGACGGCCGAACTGGTGGCATCGGTGCGCGCCGTCGCCGAACGCATCGACATCATCGTGAACAACTACGGCGTGGCCGACGGCACGACCTGGCCGGAGTCGACCGCACGCTCGTGGCACACGAGCTACGACACCAACGTGGTGAGTGCTGTGCGGGTCACCGACGCCTTCCTCGATGACCTGCGACGCGGCGGTTGGGGTCGCATCGTGTTCGTGTCGACGGTGGGCGCAACCCGACCGGGTGACCGGCTGCCCGAGTACTACGCGGCGAAGGGCGCGCTGCCGTCGGTCACCGTCAGTCTGGCCAAGCACCTCGCCGGTACCGGCATCACCGTCAACTGCGTCAGTCCCGGACTCATCGCCACGGCGGAGATGGTCGAGCGCTTCACCGAACAGGCGCGCCGTCGCGGACTCGCCACCGACTGGCCGACGGTGGAACGGATGATCCTCGACACGGCCATGCCCAACCCGTCGGGTCGGGTGGCGTTCCCGGACGACATCGGCCGGTTCGTGGCGTTCGTGTGCAGCGAACCGGCGTGGCACCTCGACGGCGCGCACCTGCGCATCGACGGCGGCGCCGCCGATGCCGTCACCTGAACGTCAGATGTCGCGGGCCGGTCGCGAACCGGCGTGAATTCCGGCTCGGTATCCGAACACGGTGCCGTTGCCGATGGTGCCGCCGCCGCTGGGGTAGGCCCAGCCGAACACGTTGGCGGCCGTGTTGCCGGCGGCGTACAGACCGTCGACGACCCCGCCGCCCTGACGCTTCACCTGGGCGTCGGCGGTGATGGCCGGACCACCGTTCGTTCCGAGCATGCCGGGCCAGATCCTCACGGCGTAGTAGGGCGCCTCGTCGAGGGGCTTCACCGAGCCCGGTCCCATGAGGCCGAGGCGGTGCCGTTCGAACAACGGGTCCACCCTGTCGGCGGCGTTGGCGTTGAACTCGTCGAAGGTGGCGCGTAGCGCAGCGGGATCGACGTCGATCAGGGCGGCCAGATCCTCGACGGTGTCGGCCTTGATCACCCAGTCGGGATCGGGCTGACCCGGGAACATGGAGAGCACCCGCGTGCCCTGACGCACCTTGCTGTCGAAGATCTGCCAACAGGGTCCGGCGTTGGGGAAGCGTTGTTGATCGGCGTCGAACACGCCGAACGCCTTGGGGAAATCGTTGTAGGGGAGCGCCTCGTTGGCGAAGCGTCGACCGTCCTGGTTGACGATGAACGACGAGGGCTCGCCCCGTCCCCATTCGAACTGCGGGACCATCTCCCCGTCGCGGGTGATCTCGGGGTCGAACATCACCGGCGTTCCCCAGTACGAGGTGGTGTTGCCCAGTTGTGCACCCGCACGCGCCGCCATGCGCAGACCGTCGCCGGTGTTGCCGCCGGGGCTGAGTGGCTTCACGTCGTAGCCGATGTGGGTCATGACCATCTCGCGGTTCCACTCGAAACCGCCGCAGGCGAGGATCACGCCCTTGCGGGCGCCGATGCGTTCGACTGTGCCGTCGTGGTCGACGACCACACCGATCACGCCGGCTCCTTCGTCGTCCATCACCAGTTCGCGGGCCGGTGACGACAGCCAGATGTCGACGTTGCGATCGAGCAGTCCCTCGAGGAGTGCGGCGATGAGGGCGGCGCCCTTCGGGCGCACGTCGGCCGCCTCGCGCCGGGCCAGTTCGGCCTCGAGTTCGGGTGTGCGGGGCATGAAGTCCTCGGTCAGCGTGGTGGCGGCGCCGAGTGACATGAGCGTCCCGCGCTTGACGATGCGGTCGGCCCAGTCGGGCAGACGCTCGCCCACCGGATACGGATCGGCCTCCAGTGTCCGGCCCGGACGCGGCACATGCCCCTCCCATCCCCAAGGTGTGTAGTAGTCGGGGAGCGGCTGGATGTGGAACGAGCACGGCGTGTTCTCGGTCAGGTACTTGGCCACCTCGGGAGCGGTGTCGACGAACACCTCCAGCAACGAGGGATCGGGGGCCCGCCCGGCCACGCAGCGCTCGATGTAGGTGAGCGCGGCCTCCTTCGAGTCGGGGATACCGGCCTCGGCCATCACGTGATTGTTGGGCAACCAGATGCCACCGCCGGACACCGCGGTGGTACCCCCGAGCATCGAATCCTTCTCGGTGACGAGCACCTCGGCGCCCTCGTCGGACGCCATGGTGGCGGCCACCAGCGCCGCGCCACCGGAACCGACGACCACCACGTCGACGACCTTGTCCCAGCCACTAACTGCTGTCATGTGAGTCCCCTCCGCTCGCAGGAGATCGAGTGTAGGGGTCGGCGCGAGGCGGGGTCGTCAGCGACGGCGGCGGGTGAGTCGCCAGATGGCGGCGAAGTGCGACGCCACTCCGATCACGACGGCGGCGTGGAAGATCTCGTGGAAACCGAATCGGGTCGGCCACGGATCGGGGCGCTGCGCGGCGAACACCGCAGCCCCTCCGAGCATCGCGGCGCCGCCGACGGCGAGCCCCACCAGAGGCCCCGGTCCGTCCTCACGCACGACGGCCGGAGCGAGGGCCACCCCCGCCACCCCCAGCACCGGGTAGAACCACGAACCGGCGCGATGCTCGCCGTCGAGCAGCGCGACCTTGGCCCCGATGGCGGCGAAGGCCGTGCCCCACACCGCGCCCAGTGCCACCCGGGCCTGTCGGGGCGACAGGACGGCGACCGCCACCGGCGTCCACGTGCCGGCGATCATCACGTAGATCATCGAGTGATCGACCCGGCGGAGTATGGAGGCCACGCGCCGACTGCGGGAAAGGCGGTGGTAGGCCCCGGAGGCGGCGAACATGGCACACAGGCCGAAGCCGTACACGGCGGTGGCGGCACGCACGCGTCCCGGTCGGGCATTGAGGATGACGGCGACCGCGGCGGGCGGGGCGAGGAAGGCGGAGAGCGCGTGCAGTCGGCCCCGTTGGCTCGGTCGGGCGTCCCAACTCACCCGCCAGATGAGGTCGTCGATCGAGGTGAAGGGACGCTCGACGAAGTCGACGATCGGTGTCGCTGCCGCCTCTTCCCCGTCCATCCCCGCACGGTATCGCTCGCTCCGGAGCGCTCCGGCGACACGGTGGTGCACTACGGTCCGATGCACCGATCGAGGGAGTGCGGAGGAACCGATGCGCTTGTCACAGGCCACACCGATGGTGGAGATCCCGGAGTCACGGACGGGCCGGAGGCGGCGCGTCATCGTGGCGATCGTGGCCGTCGCGGCAGTCATGGCGGCCCTGGCCGCTGGATGCTCGTCGGGGGGATCGTCGAAGTCATCGACGATCCGCATCGGTCTGGAGGGCCCGCTGTCGGGATCCCAGTCCGACACCGGAACCGCCATGTTGCGCGGCGCACAGATGGCGGCCGAGGAACTCAATGCCAAGGGCGGCATCGGCGGCCGCAAGGTGGAGATCGTCCCCATCGACGACAAGGCCGATCCCGAGGCCGGCACGGCGGCGGCGACCGCGGCGGTGGCCGCTGGTCTCGAAGGGGTCGTCGGCCCCTACAACTCCGGTGTCGGTCTCCGCACCCTGCCCATCTACATCGCTGCCGGGCTCGTGCCGCTGCGGTTCACCTCGGCCGACACGACCGCCGGGCTCGGGTTCACGCTGCAGCCGATGACCTCGCAGATCGCGCCGGTGGCCACCGATGCCATCGTGAAGTGGGCCAAGGCGACGAGTGTGGCTCTCATCGTCGACTCGACCCAGACCTACAACAAGGACGCGGCGGCGGCCATGGCCAAGACCCTGCCGGCTGCCGGTGCACGCATCACCACCACGGTCGAGATCACGCCGGGCGGCACCACCTACGCC
>VERC01000178.1 GCA_018882825.1 Acidimicrobiia bacterium
GGCCACGGCCGGCGCGGCCATCCACGCCTTCCTCACCATCACGCTGAGGGTGAACCAGATCATCTCCGGTCTCGCGCTCACGATCTTCGCCGGCATCGCAGGCGTGTCGTCCTATCTCGCCGGCATCTGGGATCTCGGTCAGGGCCCGGTGCCCAACCAGTTCGACAACATGAACCTGTTCGGCCTGGGCAAGGTGCCGATCCTCGGGCCGATCATCTTCGACCAGACCGCACTCACCTACCTGTCGTGGGTGTGCGTGATCGGGGTGTCGATCTACCTGTTCCGCACCCGCCTCGGGCTCCAGCTTCGAGCCGTCGGCGAATCCCCACAGTCGGCCGACTCGGTGGGCGTCGGCGTGGCCCGCACGCGCTACGTCCACGTGCTCATCGGTGGAGCCTTCGCCGGCATCGCCGGCGCCTGCTTCTCGCTGTCGATCGTTCCCCAATGGGTGAACGGCATGACCGCCGGCCAGGGTTGGATCGCCCTGGCGCTCGTCATCTTCGGGTTCTGGCGTCCCGATCTCATGCTGGTGGGCGCCTACCTGTTCGGTGGCCTGTCGAGCCTGCGCTTCTCCCTGCAGGCCCGCGGGATCGACGTGCCCTCGGCGCTCCTCGACGCGCTCCCCTACGTCATGACCATCGTGGTGCTGGTGATCGTGTCGAACTCCGCTGCCCGTCGGCGCCTCGGTGCCCCGGCCGCGCTGGGCAAGCCCTACGAGCGCGAGGAACGCTGACGATCCCTCAGACCACGCGGTCGGAGCCGTGGGGCTGCACCAGCGCGTCGCTGGTCGACCATGGGAAGTCGATCCACCGATCGGTCCGACGCCACACGTAGTCGCAGTTCACGACCGACACCGACTTCTCGTACAGCACCGCGGTGCGTACCTCGCCCACCTGCGGCACGACGTGGTCACGCACCATGGCCAGTGTGTGACCGGTGTCGGCGACATCGTCGGCAATGAGCACCTTGGCGGTGTCGAGATCGACGAGGGTCAACGGTGGCGGGAGGATCACCGGCATCTCCAGTCGCTCACCCTTGCCCGTGTAGTACTCGACGTTCATGACGTGCAGGTTCTTGATGCCGAGGGCATAGGCCAGCGAGCCGGCGATCATCAGTCCGCCCCGGGCGATCGACAGGATCAGATCGGGCCGGAACCCGTCGCCCACGACCATCTCGGCCAGGTCCTTGGCTGCTTCTCCGAACAGGGGCCAGGTGAGGATCTCCATCTCTTCCACGTCCCGAACCTACACAACGCCTCGCGGGGTCCGCGTCGGCCCGACGACCGTGCACTCGGTACGGTGGCGCCCGATGAGCGCTCCCACTCCGCCGACGGTCACCACCATCTGGCAGCTCGACGACGTCGACTGGACGCCGGTGCAGCGACAGCGCAATGCCGACGGAACGGTGTCGGTGGTGCGCGAGAAATGGCCGATCATCCGCCCCGGTTTCCTGTCGGCCCACGTGCACTACGAACCACAGATGGTGGTGCGGCGCCACGGTCACCGCTCGAACCACATCGTGTTCGTCCTCGACGGGGGCGGGTGGATCGGTGGTGAGTGGTGCACGCCCGGCACACACCTGCACGTCCCACTCGGCGCCTCGTTCGGACCGATCGTCGCCGGACCCGAGGGTCTCACCTGCTGGGAGGTGTCGTTCGGGGAGTTCGGCGGGTGGGGCGACCACCCCGAGCTGTACGAGAGCGAGATCAACGCCCGCGGCGTCACGCCATTGCCCGATCCTCCGCTCGACATCGGCGACTGGTTCGTCGACCCCCGCGGGGACTGGGGCGGCGAGCGACCGTCACCCAAGGTCGAGGGTCTGGAGTCGGTCCGGGTCCACGTCGAGGACCTCGACCGGATCGGCGACGGCCCGGTCCTCGAGAAACGACCGATCGACGAACCCGGGTTCACCAGCGTCTGGGTGCGCATCGACCCGGGGGACTCCGTGCATCGACCCCCCACCGCCGGCCACCGCCTTCTCAAGATCGTGGCCGGCGACGCCGTGCTGGCCGGGCGCCCGTGCCCCACCGGGGCTCACATCGAGATCCCGATCGGCGTCGATCCGGGACCGATCACCGCCGGCGACCACGGCGTGGTCCTGCTGGAGCTCACCGACGGTCCGGTCCCGGCGGACTGAGACGCACAATCCGACGTCCTCGATGCGTTCACCTCCTGTACCCCGAAGGAGGACCGATGACCATCGAACAACTGGACCGGGCGTCGATCGGACGCCCCATCACCCGTCACGGCATCTCGCTGTACCCCGTCTACCTCCATGGTGACGGCGGCCCCGACATCGCCGCCCGTCCCGACGACGTGGCCATCACCGAACAGGACTCGGCCGAGGTGCCCTCGATCGTCGTGGTCAACCCGGGCCCGCGCCCGACCCTGCTGGTCGAGGGCGAGACGGTCACCGGCGGACAGCAGAACCGGGTGCTCAACGTGTCCGTGCTCGTGCCCGCTGCGTCGACCATCGAGGTCCCGGTGTCGTGCGTCGAGGCCGGCCGATGGAACGGCCGGTCGGCGTTCGAGCGCGGTCAGACGTTCGCCCCGCGCCGTGTGCGCCGGGTCAAGACGGCCTCGGTCGCCGAGGCCGTTCGTCTCGACGGTGCGAAGTACTCCGATCAGGGCGCGGTGTGGAACGTGATCGACCACGAACTCCGTGCGCTGCGCGTGAACTCGACCACCCGGGCGTTCCACGCCGCCGAGGTGGCACTGGAACGGGACGGCCTCGCCGATGTGCTCGACGAACTCGTCCGTGTCGGACCGCTTCCCGGTCAGTGCGGGATCGTGTTCGGCCACGGGAACCGCATCGTGGCCGCCGAGTTGTTCGCCACCCCCGAACTGCTGGCCGCCAACTGGGAGGGGCTGGTGCGCGCCGCACTGCTCGACACCCCGGTCGTCACCGAGGGTCGCCCGTCGGTGTCACGGGCACTGCGGTTCGTGCACCGACTGGCCAATGCCCCCACCACCCGCACCCCCGGTGTGGGACTGGGCGAGGAGATGCACGTGCGCACCTCTCGGATCGTGGGCCAGGCCCTCGTGTTCGAAGGTTCGTTGGTGCACGCCTCGGTGTTCGCGCTCGCCGCCTAATCGGCGAACACCTGGTCACGGGGGAGGTACCGACCCCAACCGGGTGCACCGGTGAACCGCCCGTCGGAAGCGATCACCCGACCACCGAGCAGCACAAGTTCCGGCCAGCCCACCGACTCGTGCCCGGCATAGGGCGAATGGTCGGTGCGCATGGTCAGGTCCTCGGCATCGAGCGATTGCGTGCGTTCCGGGTCCCAGACCACGACATCGGCGTCGGCCCCGACGCGCAACGACCCCTTGCGCGGCCACAACCCGAAGGTGCGGGCCGGCGCCTCGGCGCACAGACGCACCCAGTCGGTGGCGGCCAGCCGACCGGCGCGCACCCCCGACCACACCAGGGTCATGCGCGTCTCGATGCCGGGCAGGCCTCCCGGGATCTCGGTGAAGTCCCGCCACCCCTCGGGTCGGCCACGAGTGCCGATGCGCCGATCGTGCATCCAGAACGGACAGTGATCGGTGGCCACGGTGTGCAACCAGCCCCGTTCCAGCCCCTCCCACAGTTCCTCGCGGTGCCACGAGTCGCGAATGGGTGGCGTGCACACGAAGTTCTCGCCGCCCTCGCCCCCGAGATCGGCGGTGTCGAGATACAGGTACTCCGGACACGTCTCGGCCCGGATGTCGACCCCGCGCTCCTGCGCGGCGCGCACCGCCGCCAGTGCCGGGGCCGAACTGAGGTGAACGATGTAGATGGGCGCGCCGACCAACTCGGCCAGTGCCGCGGCCCGCGCCGTGGCCTCGCCCTCCAGCAGTGCCGGTCGGGTGCGACTGTGTTCGATGACGCCGGTGCGCCCGGCCAGCAGCGCCTCACGCTGCAGGGCCGAGATCGCCGGACCGTTCTCGGCATGGACGGTGACGAGTCCGCCGTGCCGCGACGTGGAGCGCAGCACGTCGACGATCACACCATCGTCGACCTGCAACGAATCGGGATAGGCCATGTACAACTTGAACGAGGTGATCCCGTACTCGATGCACTCGGCCACCGCCCGTTCGGTCACCGCCTCGGTGAACGTCATGTGGAACCCGTAGTCGATGCACGCGGCTTCGGCCTTGGCCCGCCAGATCGACAACGCGTCGAGCGGGGCCTGGCCGCGGTGCGCCGTCACGTACTCGATGACCGTGGTCGTGCCGCCGACAGCGGCCGCGGCGGTGCCGGTGGCGAAGTCGTCCGACACCTGCACGGCGCCGACCTGCAGATGCAGATGCGTGTGCGCGTCGACCCCGCCCGGGATCACCAGTCGGCCGGTGGCATCGTGCACGACCTCACCGTCGCGGGCGGTGAGCGCCGGACCCACCTCGGCGATGCGACCATCGGCGCCGACGCGGACATCGGCAGGTCGCTCCCCGTCGACGTCGATGACGATCCCACCCGCGATCAGCACCGTCGATCCCCTCTCGCTCCGAGCACTAGCGTTCTCGGGGTGGCGGCCACCGTGGAGTTCACCGTCGAACCGTTCACCGAGGGCGAGCCGGGCGACCATGTCGTGGCCGCCCTCGCCGCCGTGCGCGCCGAGGGGTACACGGTCGAGGTCGGCCCGTTCGGCAGTTCGTTCACGTGTCCGGCCGATCGCGCCGCCGCCGTGGTCGAACGTCTGACGGCGTCGGCCGTCGAGGCCGGGGCCACGCGGGTCTCGGTCCAGGTCACCGTCGACCCGTCCTGACCGCCGGACGCGCGGCGTCCGGTCCCGCGGCTCGGTCGGTCTCGGCACTCGCCGGTCGGTTCAGGTAGTTGTAGACGGTGAACCGGCTGACGCCGAGCGCCTCGGCCACCTCCTCCACCGACCGCCGCAACCCGAAGGCACCGCGGTCGTTGAGCATCTTCACGGCCCGTTGTTTGTCCTCTCGGGACAACTCTCCGAGGGGGGCGCCCAGTTCCCGCTCCACCGCCTTGACGTACCAGTCGATGTCGACCCCGACGCCGGCCAGACGCAGCGAACCCACCGTCCGGCCCTTCCACACCAGCGGGATGTCCGACGGGAGCATGTCCCCGGGCTCGACCAGCTCGGCGCCGAGGACCTTGGCTACCGGCGCCAGCGCCTCGAGCAGTGGGTGCGCCATGGCGACCACCGTACCGGTCGGCGGTCGGCGCCCGCCGGAAAGATTGACAGATTGTTGAAATTGCCCGGAGAATCAGGGCGTGTCGATCCTGCTGCCGACCGCCCTCGACGATGCCTGCCGGGCTGCCGCCGATCACCCCGAGGCGACCCTGCTGGCCGGGGGGACCGACCTCATGGTGG
>VERC01000179.1 GCA_018882825.1 Acidimicrobiia bacterium
GCCTGGTAGAGCTCCGAGCCGATGATCGGCTTGATGCCGTTGTCCTTGGCCGCCTTGTAGAAGTCGAGGACCCCGTACATGTTGCCGTGATCGGTGATGCCGACCGCCGGCTGACCGTCGGCCGCGGCAGCCGCCACCACCTCGGCCACCCGCGCCGCGCCATCGAGCATCGAGAACTCGGTGTGCAGATGGAGGTGGGTGAAGGAGTCGGGCACCGGGGCTCCGGACGGGACGGTCGATCGGGGCCATTCGTCCGGGGGCGCGGCCCCGGCGGAGGGACCCCCGCCACGAATGACACGGCTGTGATTCGGACTCTACCCCCCGGGCCCGTCGACGTGCCCGGGTCCCACCCCGGCCCCGACGGGCGTCGTACTCTCGCGCCACCGACGAACGGGAGGCACGATGTCCGACACCACCGAAGACCGCTCCGCACTGGATCTGTTGCGCAGTTCGCGCATCACCTCCTACGGCTTCGGGCTGCTCAGCCTGATCGCCGGCATCGTCCTCGTCGCCTGGCCCGACCGCTCGGTGGTCGTCGTGGCCCGCATCATCGGCGTCCTGTTCATCGTCACCGGGTTCGGCCAGGCGGCCGAGGCGCTGACCACCCATCGCAAGGGCTCCTACTGGGGCCTGTTGCTGCTGCGCGGCCTCATCAACCTCGGCATCGGTGTCGCCCTGTTGTTCATTCCCGAGAAGTCCACCAACGTGGTGGTGTGGCTCATCGCCCTCGACTTCCTGATCACCGGCGTGCTGGCCCTGATCGTGACGTTCATCATCCCCAAGGGAATGGGCCGTGGCTCGATGTTGATCCAGGGACTCATCGGCGTCGTCCTGGCCTTCGTCATCTGGGGCATCGGTGCCGATCAGGTCAAGGACATCGCCGCCGTCGTGATCGGCATCGTCCTCATCCTGCTCGGCCTGCTCTTCCTGGCCGCCGGATGGCAGTTGTCGAAGGCGGACCGGGAACTCGATCGACGCTGAGACCTCAGAGGTAGGTCCCGGGTCGCACCTCGCCGGGCCCGGGACCGGGACCACCGGCGCCGGGGGGCAGTTGCCCCCGCATGTTCTCCAGTTGCTGGCGGGCCGCCATCTGCTGGGCGAAGAGCGTGGCCTGGATGCCGTGGAACAGGCCCTCGAGCCAGCCGACCAGTTGGGCCTGCGCCACGCGCAACTCGATCTCGGTCGGTGTCCCCTCGTCGGCGAACGGGAAGGCCAGACGTTGCAGTTCTTCGCGCAGATCAGGTGAGAGGGCCGAACCGAGCTCGTCGATCGACGTGTCGTAGATGGACCGCAGACGCTGTCGGGAGGGCACGTCCAGTTCGGTGGTGCGCACCTCGTCGAGCAGCTGCTTGATCATCGAACCGACGCGCATCACCTTGGCCGGCTCCGACACGAACTCGCGCTCGTCCGACGAGTCGCCGCCACCGTCGCCGTCGACGTCGCCGGGCAGGATCAGTTCGGCACGCTCGGGCGTCGTCCCGGAATCACTCATGTCCTCGCTCCTCTCCGGACCGCGATCCGGTCAGTCGTGTCCGCCGCCGGTGGCGGCCAACAACGGTACGTACATCTCGTCGGCGGTCAACGAACCGTGGCGGGCCACCAGACGGATGGACCCTCCATCGGCGGGATCCACGAAGGCCGCCGTGTCCCGCGACACCAGGGCCACGTCGCCCAGTCGGCCGAGCGCCGCATCGGTCACGTGCGGACCCAGCCACCCCTCGTCGATCACCTGTTCACGAGTCACCACCCAGGCGCGATCGGAGTGATGGGCCGCGGCCTCGGCCTGCAGTCCCCGGATCCGCCCCGGTCGGGCATGGAGCCAACGGAACCGCCCCTCGCCCGACTGCAGGTCCACATGGGACAACACGGCCGGGTCGGGCTCGATCAGGTCGTCGCCCACGTCCACCTGACCATGATCGGATGTCACCACCAACACGGCGCCCGCGGGGAGCACGGCCCGCAGGTCGGCGACGAGACGATCGGCGGCTGCCACCTCGGCGTCGTAGTGGTCCCCCAGACCGAACTCGTGGGCGATCTTGTCGATCCCGTCGTAGTAGGCGTAGACGAACGGCTCGTTGCGACGCAGCGCCGCCGCCACCTCCACGACGATCGAGGACGCCACCCGCCAGCCGCGCAGCCGGGTGCGATCGAGGTGGGCCCGGGTGAATCCGGTGTCGGCGAACTCGGAGCGGGTGATCACCACCGGACGCTGACCGAGGAACGGATCGTGCGACTGGATCGAGGCCGGCGGGATGGTGCCGCGCGCGTCTCGGCCGTCGACCGACCAGCGCAGCACGTTGAGCACCGACCGGTCGATGGCCATCCGGTACCCGATGACGCCGTGCTCGCCGGGTGCCAGTCCGGTGGCGATCGACGTCAGGGCGGTGGCGGTCGTCGACGGGGCCGCCGTGGTGATGGAGCCACCCTGCATCGCCGCCAGTGTCGGGGCGAGCGAGGTGCGATCGCACAACTGGTTCCATCCCAGTCCATCGAGCACGAGCAGCACGACCTGCTCGGCCCCCCGCGCCAGCTCGGGCAGGAACGCCGGCCAGTCCTCCGTCGGGTCGACGAGGGGTCCCATGAGTCGCGACACGCAGGCGCCGTCGTGTTCGGGGAGGACGGGCGCCCCGGGATTGGATGGTCGACGTTCCACTGGGGATCCTCCGTCGCCCACGGTAGTGGGACGCGTCACCGATCCGGCCACGACCGCGTCACCTACGATGCTCGATGTGAAGGTCTCCACCCGCGGTGACTACGCCAGTCGGGCGCTGCTGTCCTTGGCGCTGCACGGCGACGAGGGTGGCCCCACCTCCGTGCGTGACATCGCCGAGCGGACCGGACTCCCCCAGCCCTACCTCGAGCAGATCCTGCTGGCCCTCAAGGGCGCGGGCCTCGTGCGGTCGAAGCGCGGCGTCGGCGGCGGGTACGTCCTCGCCCGTCGGCCGGCCGAGATCAGCCTGTCCGACATCGTGAGCGCCGTCGACGGACCGATCGTGGCCGGCGACTTCGGGCAGCCGCACACCGACGGTGCCTGCGACCACGAGGGTCAGTGTGTGCTGCTGGCCGTGTGGGACGACGTGGGCGAACACATGCGGCGCTACCTGGAGGCCGCCACGCTGGCCGACATCGTGGCCATGGCCCGGGGCTCGGCCCGATGGCCGGCCGAGGTCGAGTCGGCCGCCACGGTCACGCCCCCGTGGGCCTCGGGTTCCTGAGCCGGTCGAGCACCGTCCGCAGATCCTCGGGCAGGGGCGACTCGAAGCGCAGCGGCGTGCCGAGCACGGGATGGTCGAGCGCCAGTTCGGCCGAGTGCAGGAACATGCGCGGCGCCGGCACGGCCGGGCGCGCGCCCCGGTAGCGCTCGTCACCGACCACGGCGTGTCCTATCGCCGCCATGTGCACACGGATCTGGTGGGTGCGACCCGTCTCCAGTTCACACTCCAACAACGCGGTCGGCACCGGATCGGCGAAGGTCTCGAGGACGGAGTACCGGGTGCGGGCCTCGCGTCCGTTGACGCTCACCACCATCCGGGTGGGTTCACGGGCCGATCGGCCGATGGGGGCGTCGACCATCCCACCGGTCGACTCGGGAATGCCCCACACCAGGGTGAGGTAGCGGCGCTCCACGTCATGGGCGGCCAGCATGGCCGAGAGGATCCCATGGGCCTCGGCCGTGCGCGCCACGAGCATCAGACCGGAGGTGTCCTTGTCGAGACGATGCACGATCCCGGGTCGATCGGGTTCACCCACCCCGGCGATCTCGGGGAATCGCGCAAGGAGGGCCTGCACCAGCGTGCCGGTGGCATGTCCGGCGCCCGGGTGCACGACCAGACCGGCGGGCTTGTCGATCACCAGCAGGTGCTCGTCGGCGAACACGAGGGGGACGTCGATGTCGGGTTCACCGACGAGCGCGCTCGGTCCGGTGTCGGGATCGGCGAGCAATCGCACGACGTCGCCCTCCGCCACGCGATGAGAGCGAGTGGTGACCGGCGCGCCGTTGCACGTCACCAGGCCATCGGCCAGCCATTCGGCCACCCGGGCCCGGCTGGCTCCGGTGATCATGGCGATCGTGCGGTCGATGCGTTCACCGGCCAGCGCCGCGGGCACGACCTCTTCGACCGACACGTCAGACCCCGGTGGCGTCGTCGGGCGCCCGCAGCATCGAGAGCACGAGGAGAATGGCACCACACACGACACCGACGTCGGCGACGTTGAACACGGGCCACCACTGCAGGTCGATGAAGTCGATGACCCCACCACCGAAGAACCCACCATCGGAGCGAAAGGCTCGATCCAGCACGTTGCCCACCGCGCCACCGACGATGAGGCCGAGGGCGACGGCACCGAGTCGGGTGCGCACCGAGCGGCCCTGCCACACCAACACGCCGACGACCACGAGCGCCAGCAGACCGATCCACATGCCCATGCCGGTGCCCAGACTGAACGACGCGCCGTAGTTGACGGCCAGACGGAGTCGCAGCGACCCGACGAGATCGATCGTGTCGTCTCCCAGCGAGGCGACCACCCACCACTTGGTGAGTTGATCGAAGGCGATCCACCCGATCGCCACCGCACCGAAGAGCACACGGTGGGTGGTGACCGTCGTGGCCTCGGATGCCGCGGCGTCGTCGGTGGATGTCACCGACGGAAGTTGCCGACCTTGAACTCGACCCGCTCGCGGGCCCACGGGATGGCCTTGAGTCGCTCACGGGGGATCGGTTGACCGGACACCTCGCACATCCCGTAGGTGCCGACGTCGATCTTGGCCATCGCCCGATCGATCTCCTCGATCTGCTCACTGAACTGCGCCGACAACGCCAGGTCGCGTTCGCGTTCGACGGCCAGCGTGTCGCCCTCGCCCGACTCCTCGTCGAACTGCACGTCACCGGGTTCGCGCAACTCGGCCAGGGCCTGGGCCTCGGCGGTGAGGGCCTCGACGTCGTGGGCCAGGCGGGCCCGCTCGGACAGCAACAGCGCTCGTTGTGCGTCGAGGAACTTGGCATCGAACGGGTACTTCACCGGCTTGGGAGCGGGCGTCGCCTTCGCCGGCTTCGGTGGCTTCGGGGCGGGCGTCGCCTTGACCGGAGCGACCTTCTTCGCCGGCGCCGCCTTCTTGACGGGAGCGGTCTTCTTCGGAGCGACCTTCTTCGCCGGCGCCGCCTTCTTGACGGGAGCGGTCTTCTTCGGAGCGACCTTCTTCGCCGGCGCCGCCTTCTTGACGGGAGCGGTCTTCTTCGGAGCGACCTTCTTCGCCGGCGCC
>VERC01000180.1 GCA_018882825.1 Acidimicrobiia bacterium
ACGGCGATGCGATCGGAGAACCAGTAAGAGGCGCCGGTGATGGCGAAGGCGATGACCAGTCCGATCATCGCTCCGCCGGCGCCGCCGAACATCGAGCCCAGAAGTACGAACAATCCGCCGATGGCGCCGAGCAGGACGGCGGTCTTGAGGGTGTTCCTGAATGCCATCGTCGACCTCCTCAGCCGAACTCGAGCAGATCCGACAGGAAGCTGCTCGCCTTCTTCTTCTTGGGCTTGTACTCGTAGTGATCCGACTTGGAACGATCGTCGCGGTACTTCTCCTCCTTGTACCGCTTCTCCTCCTTGTACTCCCGTTCCTCGCGCCGGTAGTCGTCGTAGTCGCGGTTGGAGCGCTCGATCACCTTGTCCAGCTCCCCGCGGTCGAACCACACACCGCGGCACTCAGGGCAGTAGTCGAGCTCGATCCCTTCCCGATGGGTGATGGCGAGTTCGCGTCCGTCGACCGGGCACTTCATGTGTCGCTCCTGACTGGTTCGGTGGTGGAGTAGAGCTCTTCGAGCTGAGCGGCGTAGTGGGCGAGGATCGGCCGACGACGCAACTTGAGTGTCGGGGTGAGGAAGGCCGAGTCCTGGGCCCACTCGTCGGGCAGGATCAGTATCCGTTTCACCCGTTCGGCCCGTGAGAACCGCGCCATGACCTCGTCGACGCCCCGCTCGATCTCGGTCACGACCTCGGGATGACGGCAGAGCAGAGCCGGATCGTCGAGGCCCAGTTGTCGGTTCGACGCCCACAGCAGCAGCGATTCGTGGTCGAGCGTGACGAGAGCGCCGACCCAAGGTCGGCCGTCGCCCACGGCGATGGCGTGGGCCACCAACGGCAGCGAACGGATGGCCGCCTCGAGATTGGCCGGACTCACGTTCTTGCCACCGGCGGTCACCAGCAGTTCCTTCTTGCGGTCGACGATCCGCAGATGACCGTGTTCGTCGAGCACCCCGATGTCGCCGGTGTGCAACCAGCCCTCGCTGTCGATCGTCTCGGCGGTGGCGTCGGGCCGACCGAGGTAGCCCACGAAGACGTTCCCGCCGCGGAACAGGATCTCACCGTCCTCGGCCAACTGCAGTTCGGCGCCGGGAATCACCGCGCCGACCGACCCGGCCTCGGCGCCGAACGGTGACCACGAGATCGGACCCGAGGATTCCGACATCCCGTAGATCTCCGACAACGGCACGCCGACGGCTCGGAACCACTCGACCGTCTCGGGCGGGATGGGCGCCGCACCCGTCACGGCGATCTCGATCTCGTCGAGACCCATGGCGGCCCTGATCGGAGCGAAGGCCACGGCGTCGAGGAAGTCGAGGGTCTCACGGTCGGTGTCGGTGGCCGAGCCGTCGAGCACGGCGCGGCGCAGTGGCCCGGCGGCGATCACCGCATCGGTGAACTGTGCCCACTTCTCCGTGTCGCCCTGGAGCACCGATTCGACGCCAGCGCGCATCTTCTCCCACACCCGCGGGACCCCGAACACCAGATGTGGCCGCACCTCGCGGAGGTGCTCGGCCAGCCGGGCGGGATCGTCGCAGGTCGTCACCTCGTACCCGGACACCGCCGCCGAGTAGTGCGTCGTCGACCGCTCGGCGATATGGGCCATGGGCAGGTAGGACACGATGCGCTTGCCGGTCAGGTCGACATCGCCCAACGCCACCTTGAGGCTCTGCACCGCCCACAGGACGTTGGAGTGACTGAGTTCGACGCCCTTGGACGGGCCGGTGGTGCCGGACGTGTAGATGATCGTCGCCGCCGTGTCGGGATCGAGTTCGGTGATGCGTTCGTCGAGATCGATGGGCTCCCGGGCTTCGAGTTCGGCGAGCGTGTGCAACCGACCGTCGTCGAGATCGGTCGGATCGACCACGACGATGGCCACGCCGGCCTCACGAGCGGCGGTCGACCCCCGGAACCGCTCCAGCATCGTTCGGTCGTGCACCACGGCCACGACCGCTCCGGTGTCACGGACGAGGTGGTCGATCTGCTCGGACGACGACGTGACGTAGATCGACACGGGTGTGGCTCCGAGGAACATGATCGCCATGTCGACGATGTGGAACTCGGGGCGATTGGGCAGCAGCAGCAGCACCCGGTCACCGGGGCCGACGCCCAGTTCGCCGAGACCGCCGGCCAGACGGGCGACCCGGTCGCGGTACTCGCTCCAGGTCAGTTCCTGCCAGTTCGTACCCTCCTTCCAGCGGAGGGCCACGCGGTCGAGCTGCGCGCGCACGGTGTCGAGGAACTCGGCGGGCAGGGTGCGATCGGACACCAGCCGATCGAGACGGGCGGCCACGTCGGCGGGGTGGAACTCGCCGGAGATCGACGACGGGGACACAGTGGGAATGCTCATGGGTTCACCTTTCGAAGGACACGGATGTCGTTCGAAGGTCTCTCCCGCTCCACTGGAGCCGGGCTGCCGGGGCACAGGGCCCGTGATGACGACAGCACCGTCGAGGGATACTCCCCTTCAGGGCCGAAGGATAACGGGGGAGATGCAGAACCGGAACCCCGGTTCACATATTTTCCGAGAGCCGCCAGGCCCCCGGTCAGAGCACCTCGGGGGTGATGAGGACGATGTCCTCCGGCCGGCAATGGAGGCGCAGGGCGGCAGCGGCCTTCAGGTCGCGCAGCGCCGTCGTGCGGTCGTCGCCGAAGCCGACGGTGGCGAGGTCGTCGAGCAGGAATGCCCGCCACGGGGCGTCGCCATCAGGAGACAGCACGGCGGTGTCGAGCATGTGGACCCCGGCGGCGCCGTCGATGTCGACCGGGGCGTCCCGGTCGACATCGACGACTGACAGCAACCAACCGGGACCGAGCAGTGGCTCGAGAGCCGCTTCGATCATGCGGGCGACCGCACCGGGCACGGTCCTGTCCGGTCCGGGGACGGCGAACTCGTGGGCGCCGCGACGCACCAGCACGTGACCGTCATCGCCGGACCGGTCGACGACCTCGAAACCTGCAGCCTGGAGTCGCTCGAGCACGGAGGCGCCGAGGAGATCCCGAGTGTCGTCGGTTCGGTTGTTCACTGTCCCTGACCTCTCGTGAATCCGGGTTCGCCGTCGAAGGTGAAGAGTCCTTCGGTCTTGACGAACGGATACCCGGCGGCCGACAGTCGGCCGAGGAGGTCGATGGTAGTGGCCGTCTCGATCGTCCCCTCGGGTGCGGTGAACCGGCAGCGCCAGTGATCGACGCACAGGGTCTCGGGCACACCGTGCGGGTACACCTTCTGGCCGCGGTTGGAGATCATCTCGAGTCGCAGTCCGTCGCCGGCCAGGGCTTCGAGCTCCGGACCCATCGTCTCCGGATCGCCGTTGGGCACATCGATGAACACGTCGATGCCGATCTGCTCCTTGTGCTGGCGAGCCCGCTCGGTGACCTTGACCTCGATGCGCGGTGCCTCGGCGTACTCGACGGCCTTCAGGACCTCGGGACGACGACCGATCCGCTCGATGACGGCATCGGCGAAGGCGGTCGTGCCGACCTTCTGCCTGCTCACGCCCTCGTCGAAGATGTCGTAGGTGTGGATGCCGTCCTCGATCGTGGTCAACCAGGCGTTGTGCACCTCGGTGGCGACGTCGCCCTGGCCTATGTGCACGAGCATCTGCACTGCCCCGAGCATGAGGCCGGACGGGTTGGCCAGATCCTGACCGGCACGACGCGGGGCCGAGCCGTGGATGGCCTCGAACATCGACGTGTGCGGTCCGATGTTGGCGCTGCCCGCCAGTCCGACCGAACCGGCGATCTGCGCGGCGACGTCGGAGAGGATGTCGCCGTACAGGTTGGGCAGCAGCACCACGTCGAAGGCCTCCGGGGTGTCGGCCAACTTGGCGGCGCCGATGTCGACGATCCAGTGCTCGAACTCGATGTCCGGGTACTCCGCCGCCACTTCCTCGGCCACCTTGTGGAAGAGACCGTCGGTCATCTTCATGATGTTGTCCTTCGAGAAGGCGGTGACCTTCTTGCGGTTGTAGGCCCGCGCGTACTCGAAGGCGTAGCGGGAGATGCGCTCGCAACCCGGCCGGGTGATGAGCTTGAGGCACTGCACGACCTCATCGGTCTGCCGATGCTCGATTCCCGCGTAGAGGTCCTCCTCGTTCTCCCGGATGATGACGACGTCCATGCCCGGATGCTTGGTGGCCACGAACGGCGCGTAGGCCGGACAGGGGCGGACGTTGGCGTAGAGGCCGAGCGTCTTGCGCACGGTGACGTTGAGGCTCTTGAACCCACCACCCTGGGGTGTCGTGATCGGGGCCTTGAGGAACACACCGGTGCGCCGCAGCGACTCGAGTGACTCGGGTTCGATGCCGGCGGGGTTGCCACGGGCGTAGACGGCTTCACCGATCTCGATCGTCTCGATGTCGAGTCGGGCGCCGGCGGCCTCGAGCACACGGAGCGTGGCGTCCATGATCTCGGGTCCGATGCCATCGCCGTGGGCGACCGTGATCGGGGTGGGGCTGGGGCTGGACATGGGGCTCTCCTCTGTTAGGGGTTGCTCCATTTTATGAGTTGTAATTCGTAAATCCAACTTCTATAGTGACGTCGTCGGCACAGACCAGGAGGCCACGACATGCACACCTCGACCCCGATGAACCCGACCGGCTCGGTGCTCGGCGGCGGTGCCGACCGTGCCATGGCCGCGCTGGAGTCAGAGCTCGCCAACCTGGTCGAGCCCTGCCCGCTGTGCGATCTGTCCACGGTCGGTCCCTGCCCGGCCTGTGACGGCAAGGGGTGGATCGCGCTCGAGTCGCCTGCGCCACGCTGAGTCCCACCGGGCCGCTCGGTGGTGGTCGGCCCGTTCAGAGACGCAGGAGGTTCACGCCGGCGTCGGTCGGGGCTACCGACGCCGGCGTACCCGCCCATTGGTCCGCGGCGACGGCGGCGATGACGTCGGCATCGGTGCCGAGGGCGTAGCACCTCGAACCATCAGGCAATCCGCAGATGGCGACCACCGAGGTCGGTTCGCCGGAGCGGTCGTAGATGGCCGATGCGGCCTCGATGGTCACCGGACCCTCGGCGGTGTCGCGGACCGCGGGTGCTTCGGTGCCATCGTCGAGCACGGTCCGCTGAGGATCCGAGTTCGACGAGAGCGGCGTCGTGCCCCGTTCGGTGGACCACACCGCGGCGACGTGCTTCGTCATGTGCATCCCGACACCGGTCACCATCGCCGTCGTCGCCGCGCCACTGCGGAGGTGCTCGACCATCGCACTGATGGAGTGACCCATGTAGTTGGAGCCCGGACC
>VERC01000181.1 GCA_018882825.1 Acidimicrobiia bacterium
TTCCAGGCCCCCGACCGGGTGGCGCAGTCGATCACACGCCCCGGTTCGCCGGCCATCGCCATGGTGCTCGACGGCGGCAGCGTGTTCCTGAAGGATCCGTCCTCCGGGAAGTGGGTCACACAGTCATCGGCCTCCACCGGTGCCGTCGACCTGCGGCGATCGTTCGCCGCCCTGTCGCAGGCCGAGGGAGCGAAGGTCGAGGGATCGACCGCCACGTTCACCCTGAGCGGTGACGCCGCCCGGGCCTTCGCCGGCGACGACGTGTCGGGACCGGTGGCCATCACCGCCACACTCGGAACGGTCGGTCTGGCCCAGATCGCCTACGAGGCCAACCTCGGTGGTCGATCGATGCGGGTCACCATCGACTACGCCGCCGTCGGAACTGCACCGGCGGTGACGCTCCCTGTCTGAGTCAGACCGGGACGTTCAACGTGACGGTCATGCCCGAGGTGGCATCGCCGGTGACGGTGCCCAACTGGGTCTGCCATCCATCGCGGAACACCATGTCGCGGGTCAGCGAGGTGCGCTGCAGGTTCGTCGCGCTCGTGCCGTATCCCGAGGTTCCGTACACCGCAGCGCACGCATCCTGGGGAAGGGCCAACTGCGACGTCGACACGGCATTGCGGGCCGAGGTGGCCTTGGCCAGTGTCGGGTACACCTCGAAGTGCACGTGCGGCCAGCGGCCGTCGTAGCAACCCGGGAACACCGTGGTGAAGGTGACCCAGCCATCGGCATCGGCCTGCTGGACGCCACGGAGCCAGTTCTGGTTGGTGGCCCCGGCCGAGTAGAGCGAGTACTTGCCATCGGGACTGGCATGCCACGCGTACATCGCCGCACCGGCGTAGGGCACACATCCGCGGGCGATGTCGAGCACCTTGAACCGCATGGTGAGAGGAACACCCGAGACCGAACCCGACATCGACCCGAAACTGGTCGTGATGTCACGGCGCACCACGCCCGACTGGGTGAGCACGTCGGGGCCGTTGGTGCCATCGGCGGGATAGGGGCCAGCCGTCTCGGTCGGGATCTTCGTGCACGAGCCAGCCGACCCGACGTCGGAGCCGTCGGCCAGCGTGGTGGTGGAACCGTTCAACATCGTGGTCACGGTCGTGACCGTCGAACGAGCCGTGGTCGAGCCACAGGCGGCCAATGCCACGGCACCCAACCCGCCGCTCACCAGCCACAGGGCTCGCCTCCGGTCGACGAACCGTGGGAGATCACGGTCGATGCCACCGAAATCGTCGAGGTCGTCGTGTGGTTCGTGCTCGCCACGAGCAACGGGAACCGGCGGGAAGTCGTCTGGCGTCATCACGCCATCATCGTCGGTCAGGGTCGGAATCGGGTAAGACCCGATCCCGACCCGCCGACGTCGATCACTGGACGGTGATGGTGAAGGTGGTCGGGGTCCCCATGCCGTTCATCGAGCCCTTGAACACGACACTGACCTTGGCCACGCCGGTTCCCACGGCCTTGCCACCGGCATTCTGCGTGGAGGTACCCACCGACTTGCCCTCGCTGGTGACCTCGAAGACCTTGGTGTTGTCGCTGGTGGCCACGAATGATCCTCCCGACGCGGGCTGGCCCATGTCGAAGGTGACGATCTGTCCGACCTTGACCGTGGCCGAGGTGTTGTTCGGGTTGAGGATCACGGGGGCGGTGACGTTGCCTCCGATACCGCCGCCACTGACCGTGGACGAGCTCGAGGAGCCGCTGTCCTTCTTCGAGTCCGAACACCCGGCGACGGCCAGAGCCGCCACGGACAGGGTCACGACACCGGCGACGGCGAGACTGCGGATCTTCATGGTTCCTCCTCGATGAGTGGTCCGGTCGGACCATCCGGGGCAACGTAGTCCGGCAGCGCGCCGGACACTCGGCACCCCGACATCACCCAGACCGACCCGATCGGTCAGTGGATGATGACGCCCCGGATGTTCTTGCCGTCGCGCATGTCCTGGTAACCCTCGTTGATCTGGTCGAGGGAGTAGGTGCGGGTGATCATCGAATCCAGGTCCAACTGGCCCTTGCGATAGAGCTCGGCCAGACGCGGGATGTCGGCCCGGGGGTTGGCCGACCCGAACAGCGAACCCACCACCTGCTTCTCGCTCAGGGTCAGGTCGATCAACGGGATGTTGTTGCTCGGCTCGGTCCAGGGATGGATGTTGGTGACGACGACACGACCACGCTTCGACGTGATGGCCATGATCGACGCCATCAGGTCGCCCTCCCCGACGCCCATCGTGCAGATCACCTTGTTGCACATGCGGCCCCAGGTCTCCTGCTGGATCAACTCGAAGGCCGAGGCCACGTCGGTGGCGGTGTGGGTGGCGCCGAACTTCTGGGCCATCTCGCGCTTCATCTCCACCGGATCGATGGCGAAGATGCGCTCGGCACCGGCCAACTTGGCGCCCTGCACCGCGGCCGAACCCAGACCACCGACACCGATCACGGCCACGTTGTCACCGGGCGAGATCTCGGCGGCGTAGACCGCCGAACCCCAACCGGTGGTGGCGCCGCAGCCGAGGAGCACGAGCTTGTCGAGCGGGAGGTCGGGCAGCACCTTGACCGCGGACCATTCGTGCACGACCGAGTGCGTCGCGAACGTGCCGAGCCCGGCCATGATCAGCGCGTCGACGCTGTCGCCATCGGCATTCTGCACGTGGATGCGGGAGGTGCCGTCCATCATCCGGCCGCCCATGACCATGGCCCCGTTGTCACACAGGTTGGAGTGACCTTCGGCGCACGACGGGCACTGACCGCACACGGCGACGAACGAGTAGACGACATGGTCGCCGGGCGCGAACTCGCGCACCTCGGGGCCGACGGCCTCGACGATCCCCGCACCTTCGTGACCGGCGATCCACGGGTAACCACCGTGGGGCATGTCACCGGTGAGGAAGTGCTCGTCGGAGTGGCACAGACCCGAGGCCACGTTGCGGACGAGGAGCTCGCGACCCTGCGGTTGATCGATCTCGACGTCGGTGACCGTCCACTCGGTGGCGCCCTCGTGCATCATCATCGCCGCTCTGGCCTTCATGTCGCCTCCTCGTCGGCGACGCCCCCGCGTCGCTCCGGGTCCCGACACTAGGACACGACGCCACCGCCCGGACCCGGACCCGCCCCCGATTCAGCGATCGGTGCCGAGCGAGACCCAGGCGGTGGCCGGAGGCACGGGCGTGCCGGGCGGCTCGGCATCGGTGGCGCGCGCCGTTCCCCGGTTGCGGCGGGCGAGGTGCACGATCTCGGGTCGGTAGGAGTGGCAGGAGTCCACCGGATTGCCACCCTGGGTGGCGTCGGTCCACACATCCATGTCGAGGCCCCGTCCGAGGCCGATGGTCGAGGCCCGACGCATGATGGCGGCCGCCTCCCGATCGTCGGCCGACAGCTCGGCGATCCATGCCGAGAACGAACGGGCGTCGAGGGGGCGGCCGGCGAAGCGACCGGAGCGGGGATCGTCGACGATGCCTTCGGCCCCGATCACCCAGGTGGCCCACTCGACGCCGTCGATCGACATCGTGATGGTGCGCTCGGGCGCGCCGATGTCCCACATCCGCACCTCGTGGTCGCGGGCCGAGCCCCGCACTGCCGCAGCGGCGGCGATCACGGCCAGATCGGTGGTGTGCACGCACTGCACCGACCGCGAGCCGATCCACTGCCGCACGCCGCCCACCTCGGTGAGTCCCGTCCCGACCAGCGAGGCGAGTGCCCGAGCACCGTCGGGGCAGGTCGACCACGGCGTGCGCTCGGCGGCGACGTCGACGGCGGTCACCACTCCGGCCTCGTGATGGAGTCGGAGCGCGAAGTGATGGACGAAGTCCTCCATGGCCGCAGCCACGACTCCGGCCGACGGGCGCGTCTCGATGCGCCGCCGGTAGACGGCATCGGTGGGTTCGATGACGAAGACGCGATCGGTCATCGTGGCCGCGACCGTCGGCGGACGGGACGCACCCGTCCGCCGCTCATCGTGCTCAGCCCGGTCGACGGACGACGAGTGACGCGCAGTTGTCGTGCATGATCAACTGCTGCTCGGCCTCGGAGAAGCCGGCCTCGGTGAGGTCACCGATGAAGGTGAACGGATCGGCCAGTCCCTCGGTGTGGGGCCAGTCCGAACCGAGCATCAGCCGATCGGCACCCATGACATCGCGCAACTGGTCGAGCTCGTCCTCGTAGAACGGCGACACCCACACGTTCTGCTTGAACTGCTCGACCGGGTCGTTGGCGAACATCGACGGTGCCTGGGAGTGGATCTTCTTCATCCGCTTGAGCAGCGGACGCACCCAGTTGGCCCCGGTCTCGACCGTGGCGAACCGGATGCGCGGGAAGCGATCCATGAGGCCATGGAGGATCAGCGCTGCGAACGTGTCGGCCACGGCGTCGTGTGACAGGGCCTGGCGCAGCGGCTCGAACTTGTGGGCCTCCATCTCCGACTTCTCACCCCACATCGTGATGAGGTCGTAGTAGGCGTTGGCACCTCCGTGATACACGACGGTGACTCCAGCCTCCTGCACCCGGGCCCAGAACGGGTCGAAGCGGGGATCAGCGGGTGACTTGAGTCCCTCGGTGGTGCGCACCGGACCGGTGCCGACCAGCACGCAGCGCGCGTCGCGATCGAGCGCCCACTCCAGCTCGCGCACTGCGTTGTCGATGTCACCGAGCACCATGACGGGGGTGGCGAAGATGGTCTCCTCGTAGGCGAAGCCCCAGTCCTCGTCGAGCCAACGATTGAAGGCGCGGAAGGCAGCCTGGGCCGCGGGCAGATCGTCGTGAAGCGCGTTCTCCATGCCGACGGCCAGCGTCGGGAAGAACAGCGCGCCATCGATGTGCATGTCGGCCATCACCTTGAGCCGGATCTCACGATCGCGGTACGCCGGATCGCAGGGCTCGAGGTCACCGAACAGGTCCTTGACACTGTCGCCCTTCGGGTTGCGACCGCGGAAGTACTGCTCGAGGCTGCCCGGGGCCGAGAGACGATCGAAGGTGGGGTTCGGGATGAAGCGGTTGACCTTGCCACCGACGAGCAGCATCTGCTTGCCGTTGACCTCGGCCCACTGCATGCAGCGGTGCCGGAACTCGGGCTCGATGTGGCGGGTGAACGCATCGAGCGACTCGTAGTAGTGATTGTCGGCATCGAACACGGATGTGATGGGCATTGGTCCCCCTGGACGATTCATCGATCGGCCCCGATCCCCCCGGGGC
>VERC01000182.1 GCA_018882825.1 Acidimicrobiia bacterium
CTGCACGGCATCGTCGCCGCCGAGGGCATCCTCACCGTGCGCGGTGGTCTCGTCAGTCACGCGGCGGTGGTGGCCCGCGGGCTCGGCACTCCGGCCGTGTGCGGTGCCGCGGCCATCGAGATCGACTCGTCGACCCGGACGTTGCGCGTGGGTGCCACCGTCGTGGCCGAGGGCGACACGATCTCCATCGACGGCGCCGACGGTCGGGTGGTCGTCGGATCGGTGCCACTCGTGGTGCCCGAACCGTCCGGGCCGTTCGGGACGCTGCTCGAGTGGGCCGACGGGTTCCGCACGCTCGGAGTGCGGGCCAACGCCGATCTGGCGCCCGATGCCGAGGTCGCCCGTCGCTACGGCGCCGAGGGCATCGGCCTGTGCCGGACCGAGCACATGTTCCTCGGCGATCGCCTGCCGCTCGTGCAGCGCTACATCCTTGCCAGCGACGACGTGGAACGTGCTGCGGCCCTCGACGATCTCGCCGCCCGTCAACGGGTCGACTTCGTGGAGTTGCTCACGGCGATGGACGGCCTGGTCGTCACCGTGCGTCTGCTCGATCCTCCACTGCACGAGTTCCTCCCCGATGTCGACGAGTTGCTGGTGCGTCAAGGTCGGGGCGAGCTCGATGCGGCCGACCATGAACTGTTGGTCGCGGCACTCGACTGGCGTGAGGACAACCCGATGCTCGGCACCCGCGGCGTGCGTCTCGGCATCCTGCGACCGGACCTCTATCGCATGCAGGCCCGCACGTTGGCCGAGGCGGTGGTCGAGTGTCGCCGGGCCGGTGGTGACCCGAGGCCCGAGGTGATGGTGCCGCTGGTGGTGACCGAGCGCGAACTGGCTCTGGTGGCATCGTGGGTGCGCGACGAGGTCGCCCGAGTGCTCGGAGGCGCCGGGATCGACCTCGACATCCCCGTCGGCACCATGATCGAGACACCGCGTGCGGCGCTGGTGGCCCGCGCCATCGCCGGCGAGGCGCGGTTCTTCTCCTTCGGCACCAATGATCTCACCCAGACCACGTTCGGGTTCTCCCGCGACGACGTGGAGGGTCGCATCATGCCCACCTACCTCGAACGACGATTGCTGGCCGACGATCCGTTCCGCACCCTCGACATCGACGGCGTCGGCTCGTTGGTGGCCATGGCCGTGCGCGCCGGGCGCGCGGCCCGATCCGATCTCGAGGTCGGAATCTGCGGCGAGCACGGCGGCGAACCTCGTTCGATCGCCTTCTGTCACGACATCGGGCTCGACTACGTGTCGTGTTCGCCTTACCGGGTGCCGGTGGCCCGTCTGGCCGCCGCCCATGCCGCCCTCGGCGCCGTGGGCCCCTCGCGTACCGCCTGAGGGCGCCGCCTCGCCGTCGGCGACCAGCCCGACCCTTACCGGGTTCTCACCTCCGGGGCCATCACCCGTCATAGGGTCGCGTCCATGGAACCCGACGACTCCCCACGTCTCCCGTTGTTCGAACGGGCCATCTCGCGACGCACCATGCTGCTCGGCTCGGCCGCCCTCGGTGCCGTGCTGGCCGCACCCGCCCTGGCCTGCGGCGGATCGGGCGACAAGGCCAAGTTCGACACCACCACCACGACCGGTCCGTCGACCACCGCCGGACCGACCACCACGGCGCCTTTCGTCAACGACGGTCCGACGCTGCCCGCCGATGCCGCAGCCACCATCGATTTCACCTACGCGGCGAGCGGCGGGATGGTCAAGAACCCCTACATCGCCGTGTGGATCCAGGATGCGATGGGTCGCTACGTCGACACCGTCAGCCTCTGGTACCAGAAGGGCAAGGGTGATCGATGGCTGCCCGACATGCGGGCATGGACCTCGGCCAGCGGTGGACGCGACACCTCGATGTCGAGTGCCACCCGCACCGCCGGTTCGTACTCGGTGGTGTGGGACGGCAAGGACGCTGCCGGCAACAAGGTCGCTGCCGGTGAGTACGTCGTGTACATCGAATGCGCCCGCGAGAAGGGCCCGTACTCGGTGACCAGCGTGCCCATCAGGTGCGCATCGGCGCCGACGTCGGCCACCGCTCCCGACAAGGGTGAGATCTCCCGGGTCGCGGTCGCCTACACGCCATGAGCGCGCCGGTCGTCCCCCGTTCGAGCGCCACCACTTCGGAGACGAAGCGTGCCACGCAGAAGTGGTCGCGGCTCGTACACGTCTACACGTCGATGATCGCACTGTTGTTGGTGCTGTTCTTCGGCGTCACCGGTGTCACACTGAATCATCCGACGTGGTCGATCGGTTCGTCGGTGTCGACCTCGACGTCCACGGGGACACTCGCCGTCGCGCCCACGATGGGCGATGGTGCGGTGGCGTGGCTTCCCGTCTCCGAGTACGCCCGTGCCGAACTCGGTGTCAGCGGAGAGGTCGAGGGTTTCGACTCCACCGGGGGTTCGGCGGCCATCCGCTACCGCAAGCCGGGGTACGCCGCCGATCTCACCTTCTCGTTGTCCGATGCCCGCTACGAGTTGGTGACCACGCAACAAGGGTGGTTCTTCGGCATCCTCAACGATCTGCACAAGGGCCGCTACGCCGACACGTCGTGGAAGTGGGTGATCGACGTGTCCGGCATCCTGCTGGTGGTGATGGCGCTGGCCGGCATCGTGCTGCAGTTGATGCTGCGTCGGCGTCGCACGTCGGCCTTCGTGGTGGCCGGGTTCGGGGCGGTGCTCACCATCGTCCTCGCGGCCATGACCGTCAGCTGATCGTCAGTTGACGGTCAACTGACCTCGAGGCGTCGCCACTCCTCGGTGGCCAGCACCTGACCCTCGGCGGTCACCACCAGACAGGCCAGCCCCGATGCCGTCGCCTCGGCGATGGCATCGACCGCCGGTTCCACACCGAGCACGGTGGCCAGCGCGTCGGCCTCCGCCGCCGAGGGCGCCACGACCGAGATCGAGGCCAGGTGGTCGACGGGTCGACCGGTGCGGGGATCGAGCACGTGGGAGCGCAGCACACCGTCGATGAGGAAGCCGCGACGGGCCCCACCGCTGGTGGCCAACCCGGCGTCACGCAGGGCGATGGTGGTGAGCGGCGCGGCGTTGTCCCATGGCGTGGCCGGGTCCTCGATGCCGATGTGCCGGTCGCCGAGGCCTCCGGTCACGATGTCGCCGCCGGCATTGATCGTCGCCGAGACCACGCCGTCGGCGGTCAGGGCCATGTCGAGGGCCCGATCGGCGATCCATCCCTTGGCCAGGGCGTTCAGCGTGCAGTCGATCGCGTCGCCGTGTCCTACGGGGACTCCCTCGATGATCGACCACCGCGGTCGGGCGATGTCGGCCACGACGGTGGCCAGTTCCCCGGGATCGGGCTCGCGTCCAGCGCGCTCGGCGGCCCGCCACAGCCGCGAGAGTCGACCCGCGGCCGGAGTGAACCGACCCTGCGATCTTCGCTGCCAGTCGGAGGCCAGGGTCAGCACGGCGACCAGCTCGGGTGACGGATCGCTGTGCACGCCGCGACACCAGCGCGAGAACTCGCTGTCAGGATCGACGCTCGACAGGATCGACTGGAGCCGCACGATCTCGTCGACGATCGCGATGGAGAGTGAGTCGGCTTCGGACTCGGGCCCGACTCCCTCGAGTTCGAGGTCGATCTCGACGACGGTGCCGAGTAGCGGTTCGTATCGGTCGGAGATCCGTGTGGTGCTCACCGGACGTTGACGCGGACGACCTCACGACGTTGGGGCCAGTAGTCGGCGACGGCGAAGTGCATCGTCGGGCGCTCGTCCCACAGGATCAGGTCGCCCTCGGTCCACACCCAGCGCAACTGGAAGTTCGGGTTGGTGCAGTGGGCCGTGAGGAGATCGAGCACCATGCGGCTCTCGGCCGACGAGAGTTCGACGATGTGGTCGGTGAACTCGGCGTTCACGTTGAGATACTTCTGTCCGGTCGCGGGATGGGTGCCCACGACGGGATGGATGGTCACCCCGAATTCGGCGAGCGTCGCATCGACGGCCTCGTCGCCGGCCTTGGAACGGAAGGACACCTCTGAACCGAGCGTGTGGACGGCGGTGAGTCCGTCGAGCATCTCCTTCATGGGTGTACTGAGGGCGTCGTAGGCCGCGTACATCGACACGAAGACGGTGTCTCCTCCCCGGTCAGGACGCTGCACCATGCGAAGCGTCCCGTAGGTCGGTGGTGCGGGATCCCAACTTACATCGGTGTGCCAACGATCCTGATTCGGAGGATGATCGACATCGTCGACTATGTGACCGGCTCCGAAAGGGTGTCCGAGCGTGCGGGCGATGGGGTGGACGTAGGGGTCACCGAAGTCGAGGGTGAACGCCACCTGTTCCTGGTCGGTCATCGCCCCCTGATCGGGGAAGGCCAGCACGAGGTACTCGTCGATCAGACCTCGGATCTCGGCGATGTCGGCCTCGGTGGCGTGACGCAGGTCGATGTCGGAGACGACAGCGCCGAGTCGGCCCGCCGCCGGGGTGATCTTCATGGAACGACCCTAGCGAGTGACGGTCAGGCGTCGCCCAGCCACACCCCGGAGCGCTCCAACAGCCACGAACTCACGTTGTGACAGCTCTCGAGCACGTCGCACATCTGCTCCTGGCCGAGGAAGATCCGATCGAGCCCGATCTCGACCCGCGACACGATCGACAGGCTCCGTTCGGGTGCATCGGTGACGGCGGCGAACGAATCTATGGCCGAGATCTCCAGCGGCAGTTCGACCCCGCCGACCCCGGCCAGTTCGGTGGCCAGAACCAGAAGATCGGGCGGATGGGGCAAGGGTGGCAGGGTCCACGTGAACGCCAGCGTGAAGGCGTAACCCTCCATGGGTTCGGCGCCCTCGGGGAGGTCGAGCATCTTGTCCTCGAAGCCGAGCATCACCCGGGGGTCCACCTCGAGGGCGAGGTGAAGATCGAGTGGACCACCGCATGCGTCCTCGGGATGGAGGTCGACCTCCCAGGCTTGGCGCATGGAGTAGGTCTCGATGAAGTGACGCTCGTCGTGGACGTGGAAGGCGTGATCGACGGCGTGGTCCTTCAGGTCGGCGACGAAGCCGGGAACGTCGATGATGGCCACGTCCCGAGCGTACCGGTGGTGACGCTCGCCGCTTCCGTGCGGACCCGTTCGCGGGTCGGGGCCGGATACCTTCGGGGCGTGCGCGACGACGAAGTGGTCGAACTGCTCGATGAGACGGCGGCCGCCATCCGCGCTGCGTTGGGCAGCCTGTCGG
>VERC01000183.1 GCA_018882825.1 Acidimicrobiia bacterium
CGACCGCGGATCTCGAGCGCCTCGTCGGGACCGAGCAGCCATCGCGCGCTGCGGTAGACGTTGTCGGTCGCGGCGTAGCCGATGCCGAGGTTCCCGTCGTGATCGGGCGGATCGGTGAACTCGTTGGGCACGGCCGACACCCACGGGATCGCCCCCGGGGGAGGTGGGGTGTGACCCCAGCCGACGGTCACCGACCGCAGGAACGTCATGGCCCGACCGATGTTGGCCGCCACCGCGGCGTCGTCGGGCACGGGTGGTGGACCGGGATCGACCATCGACTCGATGGTGAGCGGGATGTGCAGGTTCGGATCCAGCGCCGCGCACCGCTGCCACTCGAAGTAGTGCCGGGTGGTCAACGATCCGGCCTCGGGGTCGAGTTCGATGAAGTCGGGACCGGAGCCCGCGCCCGGAGGACCGAGCGTCAGTTCGTAGTTCCCCGCGGCGTCGACGGTGAACTCGTCGTCGTTCCGGGTGGCGCCCAGGCGTTGTGACATCCCGCCGCCGGCGGTGCCCAGTTCGACGGTGAACGACGTGTAGCAGGCGTTCATGGTGTTCCCGCGTACCCGATAGGTGCGCGTGGGGTCGATGACGGTGCCGTAGTACACGGTGTCGGGGTTGTCGCCCAACAACTTCTTGGTGGGGGAGAACCATCGGTTCCACCGCGGGCGCGCCGGGTCGGCCTCCAGCCAGAACTGCATGGCGTGGTGCAGTGAATGCATGACGAACTCCCGGTACGAGGCCAGATCCTGTTCCTCGATGAAGTTCCAACGCGGATCATGGGCATCGGCCTCGATCTCCGCCAACAGGTTCGACAGTTCGGTCAATGCTGCGGCTGATTCCATGGTCTTTCCTCCACCGGCGAGCCTAGGGGCCGAGCGCCGTCGGCATCCCGACCGCGCCGGCTCGGCGAGCGACGCGGCAGGATGGCGGCGATGTCACTGCGCCTGCCCACCGAACTCGTGGCCCCGTTCGTGGCCGGGCTGGTCGGCGCCTGTGATGTCGACGGTGGACCCACCGACGAACAGTCCGACGTGTTGCGAGCGATCGTCGTGCACGTGTGGAAGCGACCCGATCTGGACGTCCGGTCCATTGCCCCGCTCCCGCCGGCCGCGTTGGCGTCGGCGGTCGTCGACCCCGTCGATCGTCGTCACTTCCACGAGATGCTCGTCACCCTCGAGGCCTGTCGGCATCCTCTGACCGATCGACAACTCGAACGGGTGGAGGCCTACGAGTCGGCGATCGGCGTCGTCGGTCCGGATGCGGCGCTGTTCCGCACCATGGTCGCCGACGGCACCGAACGGGCCAAGGCCGATTTCGCCCGGTTCCTCGCCGTGAGTGTCGACGCCCGTGTCGAGCCGTCGTTGCGAGATGTCCGTGTACCCGACGGCGCCGCCGAACCCGAACTCGTGGCTCGACTCGAGTCGTTGCGATCGTGTGCCCCGGGAACACTCGGACACACCTACGTCCGCTTCTACGAACTGGCCGGCGTGCCCCTCCCCGGTTCGGAGCCCACGGCGATGAACCACTTCTACGTCGCCCACGACATGACCCATGTGATCGCCGGACTGTCGACGACGGCCGAGGCCGAGGTCGCGCTCAGCGCGTTCCTCATGGGCCTGTGCGACGATCCGGTCAACCGCTCGGCATTGCTGGCCTCGCTCATCGTCCACGAGGCCGGCTTCGGCGATTCCAACAAGGTGCGGGCCGAGACCGCGGTACTGGCCCGGTCCGGTGCCGCCGAATTGCTGGCCTCCGAGATCGCCCGCGGGGGTCGATGCACGGAGGACTTCTCGCGCCTCGACCACTTCGCCCTCGTCGACGAGCCCCTCGACGAGGTGCGTGCCCGGTTCGGCGTGGAACGCCCGCTCCACCCGCACGACGTGCATCACGTCTTCTGGTGAGCCGGCTCCGGGAGCCGTGGTCCGGCTCGGGTCGACTCGATCCGGAATGGGAGCCGGTGAGTTCGCGTCGGTAGGATCGCCGCTCGTCCGCATCGCGACCCGGAAGGTTCGACATGGCCAACAAGTGGTTCGAGACGGTGGCGGTCGCCCAGCGTCGGGCCGAGAAGCGCGTGCCGTCGTCGGTCTACAACGCCATAATCGGCGGGGCCGAGAAGGGCCTGTCGCTGGCATCCAACCAACGTTCGTTCGACGATCTCGGTTTCGCCCCCCACGTCGCCGGTCTTCCGGCCGAACGATCGATGGCCACTCGCGTCATGGGGCTCGACCTGTCGATGCCCGTGATCATCTCGCCCACCGGAGTGCAGGCCGTCCATCCGGAGGGAGAGGTCGCCGTCGCCCGCGCCGCCACCAACCGCGGTCTGCCCATGGGGTTGTCGTCGTTCGCGTCGCGCTCCATGGAGGAGGTCGTCGCCGCCAACCCGAACACGTTGTTCCAGATGTACTGGTCGGGTGGCCGTGACGTCATGGTCCAGCGTCTCGAACGAGCCCGTGCCGCCGGCGTCAAGGGCATCATCCTCACGCTGGACTGGACCTTCTCCAACGGCCGTGACTGGGGCAGCCCGTTCATCCCCGAGAAGATGAACCTGCGCACGATGATCAAGCTCTCACCCCAAGCGCTGTCACGACCGCGTTGGTTCTGGTCCTACCTGCGTCTCCTCGACATCCCCGATCTCACCACGCCCAACATGGCCGCACCCGGGGCGGCGCCCCCCACGTTCTTCGGTGCCTACTACGAGTGGATGACGATGCCGCCCCCGAGTTGGGACGACATCGCCTGGTTGCGTTCGCAGTGGGACGGACCGTTCATGGTCAAGGGTGTGTGTCGGGTCGACGATGCCAAGCGGGTACGCGATCTCGGGGCCACGGCGCTGTCGGTGTCGAACCACGGCGGGAACAACCTCGACGGCACGCCCTCGCCCATCCGGGCCCTGCCGGCCATCGCCGAGGCCGTCGGTTCCGAGGTCGAGGTCGTCCTCGACGGCGGTGTGCGTCGGGGCAGCGACGTGGTCAAGGCCGTCGCCCTCGGTGCCCGGGCCGTGATGATCGGTCGCGCCTACCTCTGGGGCCTGGCGGTCAACGGCCAGGCCGGCGTCGAGAACGTGCTCGACATCCTGCGCGGTGGTATCGACGCCTGCATGTTGGGTCTGGCCAAGTCGGACATCTCCGAACTCGGGCCTGACGATCTCGTGATCCCGCCCGGTTTCCTCGTGACCCTCGGCGCCGACTGACCGGTCGAACGAGTCGGGCTGACTCAGCGGCGCCGACCGGCAACTTGATCGGCGGCGAGTCGCATCAGCGCCGGGGTCCGTTCCAGCATGCGCCACGAATAGCGGAAACCCGACTCGAGGGTTCGGCGAGTCGCGGGGAGTCGCTCGACACGAGCTGTGTCGATGGGTATCCCCATCGCCGCGAGTGTCCGCCGTGCCCCGGTGCCGCGCACGTAGACACCCCGTACTTCGTTGGCCAGATTGCCGCCGTGGATGACCTGGATCCATCCCGGCCGCCAGCCGGCGAGGTGGAGTCGTTCACCCCGGACATCGGAATGGAGGAGATCGAAGACATGTCGATTCGACCCCTGTGCGCTCAGGCAGACGAAGGGGTTCTGCACGTAGCAGCGTGCATGGAGGTCGTCGCCGGCCAGCTGGAACCCGAACGGGATCGAATGGAGTCCGTCACCATGCCGAACGATCGACGACTGCATCGTCTCGATGGAATCGGGCAGGAGGATGTCGTCGGAGTCGAGCTGCATCGTGGGTCGACCATCGAGCCCCGACGAGTCGAGCACATCGGTGACTGCGGATCGGGAGAAGGCTTCGTCGAGTGATGTCGGGCGAGCGTCGGGAGCGAGGAGCCTGAGCCGTTCGGTGACCCACCCGGGTGTGGCATGGTCGAGGAGCACCAGCCAGGCGTGCGGGCGGTGAGTCTGCGCCGCCATCCCCGGTGCGCAATAGCGCTCGAACAACTCGAGTCGGCCGGTCAGCCAGTCCTCGTCCAGGTGTGCTCCCCGACCATCACCGATGTCGACGGCGAAGCGGGTCAGGACGACGATGTCGCTGCCGTGCGCCATCGGGTGAGGCTACCGAGGTCCGAGGAAGGCGCAGTGCGGGATGCGCGTCAGCGGTCGACGACCGACAGGGGGATGCGGCGCTTGCCCACCCCGTTGGGATGGGTGATCGGTTTGGAGTGGTCGTGGCTCACCGACGGTCGCACCGCACCACCGTTGGCCTCCAGTGCGGCCAGTGCCGTCTCACCGTGCCCGAACACGCACTCGGGATCGGGCGCATCGAGGGGCAGACCGGTGAAGAACTTCGCCGCCATACACCCGCCACCGCAGGCGTCGTAGGAACCGCAGGATCCGCACGCTCCCGGGTTCGACGGCTCGCGCAGTTCGGTGAACAGGTCCGAGGATCGCCACACCCGAGCGAACCCACCGTCCTCGCGCACCGAACCGGCCTTGAAGTGGTCGTGCAACACGAACGGACAGGCATACACGTCACCGACCGGATCGATCAGGCACACCACCCGGCCGGCGCCGCACAGGTTGAGTCCGGGGAGGGGCTCACCCAGCGCGGACAGGTGGAAGAACGAATCGCCGGTCAGCACATCGGGATGGGCCAGCAACCAGTTGTACAGCTCGACCTGTTGCGCACTGGTGGGGTGCAGATCGTGCCAGGTGTCGATGCCCCGACCACTGGGCCGGAACCGCGTGAGCCGCAATTCGGCCCCGTACTCGGCGGCCAGCGCGTGATACGCGTCGACCTGACCGATGTTCTCGCGGGTCATCACCACCGACAACTTGAATGCACCGAAGCCCGCAGCGCGCAGATGATCCATGGCCGTGCGCACCCGTGAGTACGAGCCGTCACCACGGATCGCGTCGTTGGTCTCCGGGTCCACACCGTCGAGGGAGATCTGGATGTCGACGTAGTCCATCGCCGCGAGGCGCCGGGCGTTCTCGGCCGTGATGCGACCGCCGTTGGTGGAGAACTTCACGCCCACACCGCGTTCCACGCAGTACTCGACGACCTCGAAGAAGTCCGGTCGCAGCATCGGCTCGCCGCCACCGATGTTCACGTAGAACACCTGCATCTCGGCCAGTTGGTCGACGATCGACTTCATCTCGTCGGTCGTCAGTTCCATGGGGTCGCGCCGACCCGACGACGACAGACAGTGCACGCACTGCAG
>VERC01000184.1 GCA_018882825.1 Acidimicrobiia bacterium
ACATCGCCATGCCCGGAGTGCCGGCGGGTTGGTCGCTGCAGGCGGCGTCGTCGAGTCAGTACCGACGACTGGTGTTCAACCCGGACGAGAGTGTGAGCCTCATCGCCGACAACGGTCTGGTGTCGTCGTACCGACGTGGTGCGGCCGGTGCCTTCCTTCCGGTGCAGCTGTCGGGTGGTTCGCTCGACACCAACGGCCTGTCACCGGTGCTGCTGCGCGATGGCGCCGGCAACTACACCGTCACCACCAAGGACACCACCTCGGTGTTCGCCCCCAACGCCGACGGAACCGCCGCCGAACTGGTGAGCGTGAGCGCCGGTGACCGACCGGTTCTGGCCCAGGAGTCGAAGGACGGCCGCGTCGCCGCCGTTGTCGATCCGGTCTCGGGTCGCAAGGTCGAGTTCGTCTACGGCGGTGGCGACTGCGGGTCGAGCCCGGCCGGGTTCGTCCCCGTCCCCACCGGGATGCTGTGCCGGGCCAAGTTCTGGGACGGTTCCACCGCCTCGGTGCACTACGTGCCCGGACCCGATGGGGCGCCGACCATCGGTCGCCTCGTCGACTACCCCGAGGCCGGCGGTGACGGGGCGCTGGTAACCGACCTCGCCTACGACGACGTTGGCCACATCGTCACCGTGCGCTCACCGTTGGTCGCCGCGGCCGCAGCGTCGGGCATCGTCGGGGTGGAGGACCCGCAGTTCTGGACCTCGGCGACCTACGACGACCGCGGGCGTGTGGAATCGATCACCGAGTCCGCCCCGGCGATCGGGGCGACGCGATGCGTGCGGTCATACACCTACGAGACGCTCAAGTACACCGTCGTGCAGGACTCCTGCTTCGGTGGGGCGGTCGGCACCACCCTGTTCGATCCCACCACGTTCTTCCCGTTGGTGCTCACCAACTCCGCCGGCCAGACGGCGCGACGCGTCTGGGACCTCCCCTCGGGACAGTTGCTGGCCGAGGAGGACTTCACCGGGCTCGTCACCACCCGTCGGTACGAGGACGGTCAGCTGGTGGAGACGCGCGGGCCGACACGCGGTTCGATCGCCGAGTCGGCGGCCGTCATCCGCTCCTACGACCAGTCGTTCGAACGGGCCGACACCGGTCTCACCATGCACGGCCTCGACGTCACCTACTGGCCCTCGACCACCGACCTGGGCAGGAACGGGGTGCAGGAACTCGGACCGCGACTCGGTGGCCAGTTGGTCAACTCACTCACCGTGAACTGGCCGTCGTCGCCGGCCGGCAACGACGGCGGTTGGTCGGCGCTCATGACCGGCTCGCTCAAGATCGACGCGGCCGGCACCTACTCGTTCCGGTCCAACAACTCGCTCGCCGTACTGCGGGTCAACAACGTGCTGTGCACCGATGGCGGCTGCGACGAAATGCGTCTGCAGCCCGGTTTCCAGTCGATCCGCATCGATCTCACCTCATCGAATCCGCAGGCGTCGATGGACATCGCGTGGAGCGGACCGGACGCCGGTGCCGGCGGCGCACTCCCCCTCGACCGGTTGCGGCCGCAGTACGGGTACGCCACCACGACCAAGGTCGTCGACCCCACCGTGCGGGGCGCGTCGTCCGAGACCATCTCGCGCACGGCGTACGACAATCCGGCCAACGGACTGGTGAGTTCGCGCACCACCAAGGCCGGATCGCGCACCACGATGGCCTACGAGAAGGGCACCGGCGGGAAGGGGGGCTGGGGACGACAGGTGTCGTCAACGTCGCCCGGCGGCAACCAGTACCGCTTCACCTACTGGGGCGATCGCGAGCCGGCGAAGTCGTCGTGTCAGGGTGCGGCCTCGGCCAACCAGGGTGGTCTGCCGAAGCAGACGATCAGTCCCGGTCCCGACGGCGGTGACGGGCCCTTGACCCAGCAGTGGCTCGACAGCGCCGGCCGCGCCGTGGCCGTGGCCCTCTCGTCGGGGGCGACGGTGTGCACCACGTTCGACAAGGCCGGTCGGGTGGCGCGCACCGAACTCCTCGGCATGGGCGCCACCCAGGTCGAGACCAACGACTTCGCCGTTGACGGCAACCCACTGCGGCGCGCACAGACCTCGAAGATCGGCAACGACGTCGGCACCACGATCACCGAGGTCGACCTGCGCGGCCGGCCCGTCCGGGTCGTCGACCGCTGGGGCGTGGAGTCGATCACCACCTACGACACCCGCACCGGCGAGGTCGCCACTGTCACCACCACCGCTCCGGGCGCGGCGCCATCGGTGACCCGCAACGTCTACGACGAACGCGGTTGGTTGCGCACCGTGTCGATCGACGGTCGCGACGTGGCCACCCTCACCATGAACGGTGACGGCACCACCCGCACGATCGCCTACGGCAACGGCGTGGTGGCCTCCAATTCCTATGACACCTCCAACCGACTGGTGGCCGTGACCTGGGCCGGACCGGGCGGCGCGTCGTGGGCCAACTCTCTGACCATCTCGGCGGCCAACAACGTGTCGTCGGCCTCGTACTCGGCCGGGGGTCGGACCTCGACGTTCACCTACGTCCATGACGAGGGCTACCGCCTCGCGTCGTCGTCGGTGACCGCCGGTCTGGTGCCCGCGGCGATGGAGTGGACCTACGGCTACGACGCCAACACCAACCGGACCTCGCAACGGGTGACCACCGACGGCGTCGTCACCGGTGACTGGACCTACACCTACGACCGCGCCGATCGACTGGTGCGCACCACCGATCCGTCGGCCGCCGCCGGTATCGAGTACGACGCCCGGGGCAACGCCACGAGGGTCGGTCCCGACCGCTTCACCTACGACGCCGCCGATCGTCTGGTCGGGGCCACCGACGGCACTGTGACGGTGGCCTACCAGCGCGAGGTGAGCGGTGGGATCGTGGCCAAGACCACCACCGGTGGTCCCGATGCCGGCACCATCCGCTTCGGGCTCGGCGGGATCATGCTCGACGGTGACTCGCGGCCCACCACGCGGGTGACCCGGATCCCGGGTGGTGTGTCGTTGCGGCAGCCGATCGCCGGCGCCGGCGCCCGCTGGGAGTTCCCCAGCGTCGACGGCGACCGGTTCTTCGTGACCGACGACGCCGGCGCGCAGGTGGGTGCCGTGCAGGTGTACGACCCGTTCGGCCAACTGCTGAGCGCGCCGCTGCCCACGGATCGCACGGTGCCCGATCTCGGCTGGCAGGCCGTCACCGGGAACGAGACCCAGGCGCTACGCACCACCTACGTGCTGATGGGCACCCGCGTGTACATCCCGGCGCTCGGTCGGTTCATCCAGCTCGACCCGAAGGTCGGTGGGTCGGCCAACGGCTACGACTACGCCGCCCAGGACCCGGTGAACATCACCGATCCGACGGGCAACTCGTTCTCCGACTGGTTGCCCACGATCGTGGTGGGCGTGGTGTCGATGGTGGTGTCGATCTTCGCCACACCGGCCGCCGGCTTCGCCGTGGCCGCCGCCATCAATGCCGTGGTCGGCGCCGCGTCGTACGCCGCCATCTACCTGTGGGAGAAGTACGGCCAGGAGAAGGACACCGAGTTCTCACTCAAGGACTTCGGGATGTCCACCCTGCTCAGCGGCGTGCTGGGCGGGATCGGTGGACGCACCCAGTGGACCAAGGCGCTGAAGTCGGCCAAGGCGCTCGGGGCCTCCGACGAGACCGTGTCGCGCATGTCGACGCTCTATGTCGCCCGCAACGCCAAGTCGCTCAACCGCGCCGCCGAGTTCCTCAAGGCGGCGACGGTCGCCGGCTCCGACGATGTCGCCGGGGTGGGTGCCACCGCGTTCAAGGCGTGGGACAAGTCGTTCGTCACCAAGTCCCGCGTGGCGGCGGTGGAGAAGCTGTGGAGCGGCTCGGCGCCGAGCGGTTCGACCCTCGGTCCCGGTTCGTGGGAGGGCGTGAGCGGTCTCTACTGGCGCTACGGCGACTCGAACCCGGGGCTCGCCCTGTTCAACTGAATCAATCGTCCATGTTCGAAGGAATTGGAGTGGAAGTCGATGTCATCAACGAGCCGTAAGTGCGCCCACGTCCTCGTCGTCGCCGTGGCGCTGGCCCTGCTCGCCTCGGCGTGTTCGTCGACCCCGGTGTCCGATCGCCAGGCGGCGGGGGGCTCGGCCGGCGATCCCACCACCCTGCCAGCGTTGCCGGCCGGCACCGGCACCGGCGAGCGGGTGCCGGTGTGGACCGGTGCCGTGCTGACGCCGTCGTCGTGGGTGTCGACCTCTCTCACTCCGACACTGAGTGTGCCGGGTGCGAGTGGGGCGTGGACGTTCACGCTCACCGACCTGAGCGACGGCACCTCCGCTTTCGGCACCAGGACCTATGCCGAGGCCGGAGCCACCTCGCGCATACCCATCGGCGCCGGTCTGGTGCAGGGCAACGTGTACACGTGGACGGCGACCAGTCCTGGTCAGGTCCCGGTCGGTGGCTCGTTCACCGTCGACACCCAGATGCCCGGCGTGCAGCAGGCCGATGCGCTCGGTGGCGTGAACGTGGGGTTGTCCTCGGGCGAGGCCTCGTTCGCCTGGTCCTCACACACCATGGGCGCCGTTCCCGGCAGCGTCGGGTTCGGTCTGCAGTTCCAGGCCTCCAACGCGGACGAGGTCGGTGTGCCCTCCGGGTGGAGCCTGCAAGCGGCGTCCAGCTTCCCCTACAACCGGCTGATGCTGTGGTCGGAACGCAGTGTCGGTCTGGTGGGCACCGATGGTCAGGTGTCGAACTACCGGCTCGGCGCCGGTGACGCATGGGTGCCCGTGCAGCTCGGCGGTGGGGAGCTCGACACCAGTGGTCTGGCCCCGGTGCTGCTGCGCAATCCTGATGGCACGTTCTCGGTCACCACGAAGTCGGCCACCGCGGTGTTCACCCCCGATGGCGACACCGCTGTGGCCTATCTGTCGGCGGTGCAGGGCAAGGACTCCCCGATGCTGGGCCAGTCGTGGAAGGCCGGTCGGCTGCAGTCGGTGACCGATCCGGTGTCGAACCGGAAGATCGACTTCGTCTACGGCGGCGGTGACTGCCCGAAGCCGGTGACCGGCTTCATCCCCGCGCCCGAGGGCATGTTGTGTCGCGTGAAGTTCTGGGACGGCTCCACCGCCGCCGTCCTCTACGTCGACACGCCGATGGGCCCATCCATCGGTCGT
>VERC01000185.1 GCA_018882825.1 Acidimicrobiia bacterium
CTCGTCGACACCGGCTTCCACATCAACCTGCTGGACGTCGCCGGACAGGTCGGCCCGACGAAGTGCGGGGAGTTGACGGGCACGCCCACGAAGGCCGGCACCTACACGTTCACCATGCGGTTGCTGTACAAGCTCGCACCCGGCACGGCACCGGGTTCGGTGTCGAGTTCGTCACCGGCGACGGTGGCCGACGGTGTCGACGAACAGACCTTCGCCACCCACCAGACGTTCACTCTCATCGTCGAGGAGACGCCCAGCTTCACCGGCTGACAACATCACGAGCACCAGACGCCGCCGGACCCACGAGCATGGGCGCCACCGGCGACCAGTCGACGTCGACCGAAGGAGATGACCGATGGCCGATCCCACCTCCAAGGGAGTCGCAGTCACCCCGGAGCTCCGGCAGTACCTGATCGATCACTCGATCACGCAACCCGACGTCAATGCCGAGTTGGTCGAGGCCACGAAGATGGCGATGCAGGGTCTGTCCATCATGCAGATCGCCGAGGAGCAGGGGCCGTTCCTCACCTGGCTGGCCCGTCTGCTCGGTACCCGACATGCCATCGAGATCGGGACGTTCACCGGGCTGTCGGCACTGTGCATCGCCCAGGGGCTCGAGGCCGACGGTCGTCTCACCTGCTTCGACATCAACGAGGAGTTCGTCAGCGTCGGTCGACCCTTCTGGGAACGAGCCGGTGTGGCCGACCGGATCGAGGTGGTGATCGGCCCCGCCGCCGAGACCCTCGTGGAGTTCCGCCCCGACGCTCAGATCGACTTCGCCTTCATCGATGCCGACAAGACCGGCTACCGCACGTACTACGAGACACTCGTTCCTCTCATGCGACCCGGCGGGATCATCGCCTTCGACAACTCCCTGTACTTCGGCGCGGTGCTGACCGATGCGGACGATGCCGACACGGCGTCGATCAAGGCGCTGAACGACCATGTGGCGGCCGATCCCCGCGTCGAGACGGTGCTGTTGAACGTGGGTGACGGACTCCTGCTGGCCCGGAAGCTGTGAGGACGCGAACACTGCCGGTCGGGTTCGGGCTCGAGATCGAGGGACTCGACCTCTCCGGCCCTCTCGACGAGGCGACGCGCACGACGCTGCGCGGCCTCTTCGTCGACGCCGGTGTGCTCGTGTTCCGGGGCGCCGGCACCACTCCCGAGGCCCACATCGAACTGAGCCGAGTGTTCGGGGACCTCGAGCTGCACTCGAATCGCGAGGCGTGGGTCGAGGACTGCCCCGAACTCATCGACATCTCCTACCGACCCGTCGCCGATGGGCCCGAGACGGGTGTACAGCCGGTCTACGAGGTCGACGGTGTGCCCTTGGCCGGTTGGCTGGCCTGGCACACCGATCAGTGCTTCATCCCCCGACTCTCGCGCGGCGGCGTGCTACGGGCGCTGCAGGTGCCGACACACTTCGGTCGCACCGGGTTCATGGACAAGATCCGCCTCCACGACACGCTCGATGAATCGGTCCGGGCGCGGATCGTCGATCAACGAGTCGTGTACCGGTTCGAACCGCGAATGGACCGCAATCGCCACGCCGTCCCGCGCACGGCGCGTCTCCTGCGCAGTTCCGCCGCCATGGACTCCCTCGTCGAACGTCTCGAGCGCGACTTCCCGCCGGTGAGCCATCCCCTGGTGCTGACCCAGCGCGAGACCGGACGACATGTCCTCAACTTCTCACCGTGCTACGCCGTCGGCATCGAGGGCATGGCCGAGAACGAGGCCGACGAATTGCTCTCGGTGCTCAGCGATCACTGCGCCGCGGCCGCCGAAGGCGCCTACTTCCATGACTGGCACGTGCACGACCTCGTCGCGTGGGACAACTGGAGGATGCTGCACCAGGCCGAGGGATGCCCGGTCGACGAGACCCGTCTCATGCACCGCACCAGCATCGCCGGCGACTACGACCTCGGCGCCTTCGCCTGATCGTCCGCGATCGACGTCGCTCGCCGGCGACGGTCGAACGGAACGATCAGCGCTGCGTGGCCGGTGTCGACTCCTCCGATCCGGATTCCGGACTCGTCACGCCCGCTGCGAGTCGCAGCCGTGCGGCGCCGAGACCGATGTTCACCCCTGACCCGTAGGCCGACGCACCGGAGAGCACGGTGGCCAGCATCGTGCCCAGCACGAGACTGATCGCCTGCTCGGCGTTCAGGTCACCGGCGATCCAGAAGCCGACGAAGACGGCCATGCCGACGATGCCGACGGCGGCGACGAACCAACCGAGACCGCACAGGAGCCGCTCGATCCGATGAGCGTGCGCCAGACGATCATCGATCTCCTTCGCATTTGGTCCCGGGACGGCCGATGACATCGGACTCAACTCCCACCGTTCGACGCGAGGAGCCGAGGGACGGTTCCGGGGTCGAACTGCTGGCGCACGGCGATGAACGATATCGACCGGATCGCCATCGCCCCGGCGGGAGCAGTCGACACCTCCCGTCGTCGACCGACGACCTGCACCAGCATCGGATAGACCTCGCCGGCGTCGAGCACCGGGACGACACCCTTGGCGCGGACGATCCCGGCCGGCAGCGCATCGAGTGCCATCCGCAGTTCATCGATGGCTACGGGCGCATCGAACGAGCGGACCCACGACACGAACGTGGTCGAGGCGTCGGGCCCCTGCTCTTCGATCCGCGCGTCGTCGCGCTCGGTATCGGACACCGATCGGCTGACCGGTACCCGGTCGAACAGCACCTCGAGGTCGACCCGACCATGGTCGGCCTCGAGCACGACCGCCGAAGGGGCGATCGTGGTGATCCGTTCGCGAGCGGCGGCCCGGCGAGCCCGGTCGACCAGATCGACCTTGTTGCACACGACCAGATCCGCGTCCCGGATCTGCGCCCTGACCAGGTCTCCGACCCATCGATCGTTCACTCGCTCGTCGATCGATGCCGCATCGACGACGCACACAGTGGCGTCGAGGCGGAGGCCCGGCAGCGACGCGTAGTTGGCGATGGTGGCCAGTTCGCCGACCCCACTCGACTCGATCAGCACCCGATCCGGGGCGGGAGTGACGGAGCGGATCCGGTCGAGCGCCACCACCAGCCCTTCGGAGAGGTCACAGCACACACAGCCGTTGGCGAAGGTGAGCACCTCTCCGTCGTTGTCGACCAGCAGCGCCGCATCGATGTCGAGGTCGCCGAAATCGTTCACCACCACCGCCACCGGCCGGCGCGCGTGTCGGAGCACGTGATTGACCAGCGTCGTCTTGCCGGCGCCGAGATACCCGCCGACGACGGTGACGGGGAGACCCGGACCGGTCACTCGCGGAACACCCCGCTCCGGGCGGTGGTGACGACGCCGATGTCGGCGATCCCGTCGGGCGCGACGGTGAGCGGATCGGCGTCGAGCACGGCGAGATCGGCGAACTTGCCGGCCTGGATCGAGCCGATCTCGTGATCCATCCGCAGCATGAACGCGCTGCCGAGCGTCATGGCCTCGAGAGCCTGCGCCGGAGTGATGCATTCATCGGGTCCCAACGACCGGCCCGTCGCCGTGCGTCGGTTCACGGCATGGTGCATGGAGGCGAGCGGTGAGATGGGAGTGACGGGGGTGTCGCAGTGCAACGAGATCGGGACTCCCGCAGCGATCGCCGTGGCGGCGGCGTCCATGCGCGCCGCTCGGTCGGGGCCGATCACGATGTCACGGTGCTGGTCACCCCAGTACCAGATGTGGTTGGCGAAGATGTTGGCGCACCCGCCGAGTGCGGCGAGTCGGCGGTACTGCGACGCAGTGGTGAGTTGCGAGTGGGTCACGGTGTGGCGATGGTCCCAACGCGGATGCTGCTCGAGGGCGTCGGCGAGCACGTCGAGGAACAACTCGGTCGCCTCGTCACCGTTGCAATGGACGTGGATGAGGGCGCCGGCGACATGGAACGCGGTGAACGTCTGGCGGAACGTCTCCGGGGCCATGACCCAGATGCCGCGAGCCTCGCGATCGAGATAGCCCGGTGGGAGGAGTCGCGCCGTTCGCTGCTGGATGCTGCCATCGAGGACGATCTTGATGTGACCGACGCGGAACGCGTCACTGCTGCGACCGCGCAGATCGTCCATGACGGTCTGCGCGCTGTCGACATCGAACGCGCGGCCGGCCATGAGGAACGACGACAGTCGCACCGGGAAGTCGGGTTCGTCGACGACCGCTCGAGAGGTGGCGATCGCCTCGGGACTCGATGGCGTCGTCGTCCCGAGATCGACGACCGTGGTGCAGCCGACGCTCGCTGCTTCACGGGCGAAGCGACGGAGGATGAGGACCGGGTCGGCTCCGGCGAAGATCCTCCCGAGACCGGGGACGAGCGACATGGCCGCCGGCTCCTGCAACTCACCGTCGGGCCGACCATCCCGATCGACGACCACCCCGACCACATTGGTGTGAGCGGCGACGTTGCCGACCTCGAGCGCGGCGGTGTTGACCGAGGCCACATGACTGCTGGCATGCAGCACGAAGATCGGACGAGTGCGCGACACCCGATCGAGATCGGCGGCGCACAGGCGCTCACCGCCGAGGTACACCGAATCGAATCCCCAGGCGACCAACATCTCGTCACCGTCGATCTTCGCCTCCGCCTCGCGCAATCGGTCGACGACGGCGCTGATGGACGTGCACCCCGACCACTTGTGCCCATCGGTGTCGGTCCGGTCGAAGTAGCCGAGGTAGGGGAATTCCCACAGACGGGCGCCGAACACGTGGGTGTGAGCCTCGACGAAGCCCGGGACGATCACGTGATCGGCGAAACGATCGTCGAGACGTGCCGGTCCGTAGGCCGCCAGTTCGTCGAGCGAGCCGACGGCCAGCACGCGACCGCCCCGCACGGCCACGGCATCGGCGACGGGCCGACCACGATCGAGGGTGCGCACGAGTCGAGCCCGGTACACGACCGTTTCGGCGTCGACGGCAGGAGAAGGGGATCCGGTCATGGTCACGACACTAGGCAGCACCGACGCGCCGGTGTCCTACTGTCGGAGCGTGGCGATCGACGCTCTCGCATCGGGTTTCGACATCGTGATCGTCGGCGCCGGATCGGCCGGCTGCGTACTGGCGGGACGTCTCACCGAGGATGCGTCGTGGCGGGTGGCGCTGCTGGAGGC
>VERC01000186.1 GCA_018882825.1 Acidimicrobiia bacterium
CGCTCATCGAGGGCGCGGCGACCGGTCGGATCGGCCAGCCACAGCGGTGCCGTGGCGGGATCGGCGCCGGCGACCCGCGTGGTGCCGCGACGACACGCGTCGAGAGCACCCATCAGTCCCGGCGGGTAGCGGGTGATGCCGACCGCGTCGCGATCGAGCATCAGGTCCCGATCGGGATCGTCGAGCACGGACGGCCCTCCGAACAGGTTCCGGATGACCTTCACGTCGGGGGCACGGTCCATCGCCAGTTCGGCGACGACGAGGGCGGCATCCCCCGTGCGGATCTGCATCAACGCCCGAGCCACGACCCCTTCGAGTTCGACCCGACTCAGCGCACCCAACAGGCCCGACGTGACCATCATCACCGAACCGCCCTTGCCGTCATCGACCACGAGCAGGTTGCAACCCTCGTCGTCGACGACCCGCAGGTCGGCGACATCGACACCCACCGAGGCGCCGAGTCCGGCGACCAGATTGCAGAACCCTGCGGCGGCCGGCACGGTGCTGGCCGGTCGGCTGGCGAAGGCATCGACGATCCGTCGATCGTTCGACGATCCGAAGGTACGAACCCGCACGACCGTGGCCGCCGCAGTGACCACCGTACCGATGACGAGCCCCACGACCGACAGCGCCACGGTGAGGATGGCGGTGAGCACGATCCCGAGGGCCACGACCGGCACGGCCACGGCGACCGACCGACCCCGGATCCCCTCCCGACGCTGCTCGATCGTTGCGGTCACGATGTCCTTCGGAGACGACGGACGATCATCGCAAGGGCGTGATCGTCGGGCGGACGTTCCCTCGAACCCTACCGGCGGCGGAGCACGCGCTCGAAGATCGCCTCGTAGTGCCCGGCCAGACGCTCCATCGAGAACTCCCCGGTCCTCACACGACCCGATGCCACCAATGACGAGCGCAGCCCCTCATCGGCCAGTACCTCGCGCAGGGCGCGGGCCAACGCCATCGGATCGCCAGGGGGGACGAGGACGGCGTCGCGGTCAGGTCTCGCCACGCGGGCGTAGCCCGGGATCTCCGTCGCCACCACGGCGGCGCCCGCGGCCATCGCCTCGAGCAGGACCACCCCGAACGACTCGCCACCCAACGACGGTGCGCAGAAGACCTGCGCCGTGCGCAATCGTTCGACCTTCTCGACATCGGAGATGCGACCGAGCCACTCGATCCGGGGATCGCCCGCCGCCCGGGTCCTGAGACGGGCGGTCTCCGGTCCTTCACCCGCCACCCAGAGCCGCACGTCGGGCGGGAGTTCGGTCATGGCCTCGAGGAGGACGGCGAGGCCCTTGCGTTCCTCGTGACGGGCGACGAACAGGACGGTCGGCGCGCTGGCCCGCATCGAGCCCGTGGGATCGGACTCGTCGAGTTCGACCCCGTTGAACAGCACCTCGTAGTCGCCACCGACGGCGGTGACCGCCATCGCCCGCGCTTCCTCCGACACCGCGATGCGGGCGTCGAGCCGTCGCGACATCCACCGGACGACGGGATTCAGCCAGCGATAGGCGGCGCTCTCACCGGCGGCGTGGAACGTGCCGACGAGGGGTTGCGACTTGAACACCACCGCCGTCTGCGCCACCCCGGGCGCGAACGGCTCGTGCACGTTCACGACATCGAATCGTTCGTCGCGCAGTGCTCGGATCATGCGCAACTGGGCCGACGGGTCGGGGGCGATCGGCGCCACCGAGCCGTTGGCCGCGGCGGGGAGACTGTCTCCGAGTGGGGTCACCCCGGGATCGGGGGGAGGTCCGTCGCAGGGTCCGAGCACGCGGACGTCGTGGCCGCGCAGACGCAACGCCCGGGCCAACGAGAGCACCTGGCCCTGCACGCCTCCGGGCAGGGTCAGGCTGTAGGGGCAGATCAGACCGATCCGCATGTCAGCCCCGCACGGCCGACGGTCCATGGGCCGGGCGCGGGTGTGGTTTGCCCATGCGCTCGAGTTCGTCGAAGTCGCTGGGCCAGTTCGGTTGTTGGAGATGCCATTGCTCGGGCGCCCGACGGATGAGGTCCTCGAGGACCGCGGCGAGCTCGACCGTGATCCGCCGCACGTCGTCACGCAGTCGACCCTCACGGTGGGTGTCCATCGGGGGAAGGACCAGCGCCCGGTGACCGGCGCCCTCGTCGAAGTACACCGCCACCGGGATCATCGCGGCGCCGGTCCGCAGCGCCACGGTGGCCGGCCCAGCGGGGATGGTGGTGAGTTCACCGAAGAACTCGACCTCGACGCCGTCGCCGACGATGTCTCGATCGGCGAGGAGGCACACGACGTGGTTGTCGGCCAACGCCGCCAGGACCGCTCGTCCCGCATCCGGGCCGAGGGGCACGATCTCCATCCCGAGTTCCCGGCGGAAGTCGGCGAAGAACTCGAACAGCGCCGGTGGTTCGACGGGTTCGACCACGACGGTGACCTTCACCCCCATGACCCTGGTGAGCCAGAAGCCGGCCCACTCCCACCCTCCGAGATGGGGCAGCACGGCGACCACTCCCCGGCCGACGGCGAGCGCGTCGGCCACATGGGCATAGCCCTCGACCGCGAAGCCCCAGTCGACCTGCTCGGGAGTGAGTTGCGGCAGCCGGAAGGAGTCGACCCAGTAGCGGGCGTAGCTGTCGAAGGTGGCGTCGACGGCACGGTCGAGTCGCGCACCATGCAGGGTCGGATCGGCTCGACGCAGGTGACGGGCCACCAGCATCCGACGTTCCTTCGACGTCGTCGCCGCCAACCGACTGAGTCCCCGGGCGGTCAGATCGGCCAATGGCCGGGGCAGGGTGCGCGACACCGCGGCGCCGGCGCGATAGGCCGCGGTCACCGGATCGGGGATGGGCATTGCGGGCTACTGGCGGCGGCGGGCCTGCAGGTTCTGCCGCCATTGGGAGGTGCCCTTGCGCGCCACACGTGCTGATCGCCGCCGGGTCGCTCGACGAGTCACCGCCGGCACCGGTCGCTCGACCGAAGCCTGCCTCCAGACCTTCACGAATCGCTGCACTGCGGTGATCACCGTCAACACGAGCATCACCCACAGGACCGGCACCAGCAACGCCGTGAACAACAGACCCAGCCCCAACAGGATCACGCGCTCGGCCCGCTCCATCACCCCACCCCGGGCGTCGAAGCCGAGGGCCTCGGCCTTGGCCCGCTCGTAGGAGATGATCAACGAGGCAGCCAGCACGGCCATGGGGAGCAGCGGCGCCGCCCCACCGTCGGTGCTGCTGAGGTACCACGCCACTCCCCCGAGCAGCATCGCATCGGACACCCGATCGGCCACGGAGTCGAAGAACGCCCCACGCGGACCTGCGGTGCCGGCCGCCTTGGCCACCGCACCGTCGAGGGCATCGGGTAGTCCGGTCAGCACCAGCAGCAGCAGCCCGAGCGACGGATGCCCGGTTCCGATGGCCACCGCCGCACAGGCCGACATCAGCACGCCGAGCGCGGTGAGGCGATCGGCGGTGACACCGGCGCGCAACAACCGGGCGCCCACCGGCTTCAGACCCTTCTCGATGTTGGTACGCCACCGGCCGTCGAGCACGCGGGCCTCCTGTCGGACCTCCGAACGGTAGCAGCGCGCCCGCGGTGCGCCCGGTAGCCCATCGGGAACGGCATGAACGGCCCGGTTAGGGTCGCCGCGTGACCTCATCGGAGACCAGTCCCGCCGACGCGATCGTGGCCATGCGGTCGTGGCCCCGTCGCTACCGCACCGAACTCCTGCCCATCGACGATCCTGCGATCGAGACCCGGGCGATGACCATCGGAGCGGCCGGTGTGTCGGCCACCGATCTCGCCGCTGACACGGTCCGGTCGCTGACGGTGCTCGAACGGGCCCTCCACGAGGTAGTGGTCACCGACGACCCCGTGCTCCACCCGGCGATCATCGATCGCTCGGCGCGACGGTGGGACTCGGCGGTGGCCGAAGCGCCCGCTGCGGTGCTGGCCCAACTCGACGACGTGGCCGAGTCCTTCGCCTCCGCCATCGAGCGGACCGACGCATCGGAGTGGACGCGCAGTGGCACGTGCTCGGGACGCCGGGTCTCGGCGCTCGACCTGGTGGACGAGGCGGTCGACACGGCGGCGACCAACCTCAGGGAGATGATCGCGGTCCTGGCCGCGCTCGACTGAGCCTCACTTCGTGAGGGCGGCCCAGTCCTCCGGGTTGTCCTCCACGAACCACTCGACGATCGATCCGTCGACCCCATCGACCAGCACCAGTCCGCGCGACAGCGGGGGATCCTCGGCGCTGTAGAGCAGGATCCTCCACGTCGGTCGGCTCAACAGTCCCCGCCACCCCATCTGCGCCGATGCGTGACCCACCGGGAATCCCACCTGGCGGGTGGCGGCGACCAGCGCGTCGGCCTCGTCGACATCGAGATTCCATCCGGCGACGAAGGAGTAGAGCCCGAGCAACGCCAGGACGACCGCGGCGATGACGATCCCCTGGTTCAACAGCACGGGATCGTCTCCCCGACGCACGAACCACGCCACGACGCACACGGCGGCGATGACCCAGTAGAGGTAGGCCGGGATACGTCGTCGATTGTTGTTGGGGAACATGTAGGGCCCGACGTAGCCGGCGGCGTCGAGATCGGCGGGAAGCTCGTCGCGGAACTCGGCGTCGCTCGTGTCTCCGCTCTCCAGCGCGTTCTCGGCGAGCTCGTCACCATGGTCGTCGGGGGTCATCGGCCCGGACGCTACCGGTCGGTGCACGCGCCCCGCACACCCGTCGGCGTCATCACGAGGCGCGCACCTTGACCGGGACCGACACCACCCCGGCGTTCATGAATCCGAGGTTGAGGGTGAACTCCTGCCCGGCGACGAGGGGCTCGGCCAGATCGACCAACATGATGTGGTATCCACCCGGTTCCATGCGCAGCGTGGCGCCGGCCGGGATCTGGATCGAGGAGACCTCGCGCATCGACATCATGTCCGGCGCACCCGTCGACATCGACGTCGACGAAGGACCCCCCGAGACCGTCGTGGTCTCGTGGATCTCGGCTGCCCGGGCCACCGACGACGCCACCGACGCCGACAACAACTTCTCGACGCGATCGGTGGTGTTCTCGACGGTGACGTAGGCGGCCCCGGCCCCCGACGACATGGC
>VERC01000187.1 GCA_018882825.1 Acidimicrobiia bacterium
ACCCACGCACTCGTCGAGAACCCCGTCCGCCACTGGCCCACACTCGCCGACTTCCCCACCCGGAGTCTCGCCCTCGGCATGACCCTCACCGCCATCGCCGCCCTCATCGGACCCACCACCCTCACCCGCATCGACGACGGCAACCGACCCATCACCCCCTCATCCGCCCTCTCGTCCCCCACCAGCAACCAGACCACCGCCATGACCCCCGCGCAGGCGAAGGGCGATTTCCCTCGGTTCGACGGATCGCGGCGCTGCCTCGAGGAGTCTCTGGAGTCCGCTGTGGAGACCGACTGCGTGTTCGGCGATCCCGACGGCTCGACCACCATCGGCCTGATCGGCGACAGCCACGCCTTCCACTGGCTCCCCGCCCTCCACCAGGCCGGCCTCGACCACCACTGGCGCATCATCGTCCACGCCAAGGCGGGCTGCCCCGCGATTCCGGCCCGCAGGTTCACTGGAGTCGAAGGGGCCACCGATCGGTCGTCGATTCGCATCTACGTGGAGTGCGAGATCTGGCGGAGGGACTTGCTCGCGACCCTGCCGGATGAAGGGCCATTCGACGCCATCGTCGTATCCAACTCCTACAACGTGCTCTCGAGTCTCGTGAACGACGTCGGAACCGCTCCATCGACCGAGGAGTCGAGTGCGATCTGGTCGATCCAGTCCCGAACGCTCTACCAGCGACTGCTCACCATCACTCCTGTCGTGATCCGTCTCGCCGACACTCCATGGCCCGCAGGCCCGGTTCCGGAGTGCCTGTCGGCAAACCCGACTGCACCCGAACGCTGTGCCATCGATCTCTCCACCTCGGCGCGACGCGATGCGTCGATGATCGCCATCGAACGAGGGGTCGCTCCATCCCGTGTCGTCTTCGCCGATCTCACCGACTCGATCTGCCCGACCGATCCGTGCCCCGTCGCGGATGACCGAGGAATCATCAAGTACCACGACGGTCATCACCTCGCGCAGACGTACTCGTTCTCATTGGCCGACGACATCGCCGCGGTGGTCCTCTCCGCTCTCGACGGTCGGACGACGCGGTAGACGCCTCAGCGATCCGACTCGATCAGAAGGCGAGCCGCAGGCCCGGGCGGGGCCACCGCACTCGACCCAGCCGACCCGAGCCCGACATGGTGATGTAGGCCGTGCGCAGGTCGTCACCGGCGAAACAGATGTTGGTCGTCATGAAATCCGGAACCTCGACGTGGGAGATCTCCCCGTCGGGACGACGCACGCACAACCCGTGGGAGATGGCGGCGACGACGACGGTTCCGTCAGCCTCGACGGCCAGCGAATCGAAATGGTCCGGTGTCGCCATCAGGATCCTCGGCCCACCGGCCACTTCACCCGGGCCGACGACGTCCCAGGCCAGCAACCGACCGGTGAGGGTCTCGGCCACGTACACCTCGCCGCCGTCGGGCGAGAGGCCGACCCCGTTGGGCCCGAGCAGACCGGCGGCCACCCGTCGCAGACCCGTCCCGTCAGGACGGGCGTGGAAGAGCGAGCCTCGATCGACCGATCGTGCATCGGACTTGCCGAGATCGGTGAACCAGAAGCCACCGGTCCGATCGAAGACGATGTCGTTGGGACCGCGGAAGCGTTCACCGTCGAGACCGTCGAACAGTCGGTCGATCTCGCCCGTCTCGGGATCGATGCGGTCGACCCAACCACCGTCGAATCCCGAGGGCCGGGTACTGCCGTTCTCGTCGACCGGGATGAACAACCCTCCGCGTTCGGTCCACGGGAATCCACCATTGTTGACGACGTACAGCGCGCCGTCCGGACCGATCGCTGCGCCGTTCGGCCCGCCACCGGGCGAGGCGATCTCCCTCGTCGAACCATCCGGAGTGATGCGAACGAGTCGACCACCTCGGACATCGACGGTCACGATGTCGCCGTTCGGCATGGCGACAGGGCCCTCGGCGAAACCGAGTCCTTCCGCGACGATCTCGATCTCCATGGGAACCCCCTCAGCGTCGACCAACCCTATTCGTGGCCGGCTCCGAGGATCGAGGAGCCTCGACGGCGGTGGCGCCGTGTGGTCGAGTCGACTTCTGGGAGACTTCGGTCCTCCGAGGGGTGATGTGGATGATGGAAGTGCCGGCGACAGCAGCTGAGATCGATGCGGACTGGCTCACCCGCGCCCTGCAACCACGCTTCCCCGGAACCCGGGTGGCATCGGTCGAAGTCACCGACCAACGTCAGGTCACGAACGCCCACGCCAGGTTGCGCGTCGCCTACGAGACGGCCGACGGCGCACCGGCAACGATGTTCGCCAAGTTGCTGCCCGCAGATCCGCAGCGGCGCGAGTCCATCATCCGAACCGGGATGGGCGCGCGGGAGGTTCGCTTCTACGAGCAGCTCGCCCCATCGCTGCCCATGCGCCTCCCGACGGTGTACGTGGCTCGTGAAGGCGGTGACGGCGACTTCGTCCTCCTGCTCGAGGATCTCGATGCAACGGGTTGTGTGATCTCCGACGGGCCGATGGGCGTGCCGCCCGACTCGGCCGCCCGGGCGTTGGAGGACCTCGCCGCCCTCCATCTGCGCTTCATCGATGCGGAGGCGCGACGCACGCAGGTGCCGTGGATCCCGTCGACCAGTTCGACGAGTGACTACGGATCACGGATGTTGCGCTACGGCCTCGACACTCACCGCGACCGACTGAGCGACGAGTTCGCCGAGATGGCGGAACTGTGCATCGCCCATCCCGAGGCACTGCAGGACCTGTGGCACCGAGGACCACGGACGGTCATCCATGGCGACCCGCACATCGGGAACCTGTTCTTCGATGGTGATCGCGTCGGCTTCCTCGACTGGGGAATCATCAACGTCAACACACCGATGCGAGATGTGAGCTACTTCCTCACGATGTCACTCACCGTCGCCGATCGTCGCCGACTCGAGCGCGAACTGCTGGCGCACTATCTCGAGATCTGGAACACGGGTGGCGGAGAGCCGATCTCGTGGGACGACGCGTGGCTCGCTCATCGGGTGCACGCCGGCTACACGGTGCTCGCCTCGTGCCAGGTGGTGACCTTCCCTGCCGATGCGACACCACAACGACAGGTGTTCGCTGCCGCCTTCCTCGAACGCTCCCAGGCCGCCATCGCCGACCTCGACGCACGCGACGCGATCCGCACGTTCGGGGGGCTCTAGTTCGGCTGTGAAGGCGCCGGTCCTCCGGACACCCGGCCCTGAGGGAGGTGGCGATCCCCCCCCGCCGAGCCGCCTTCGAACACGACACGACGACGTCGGACGACGGATCTCTGCGGCGGAACGAACCTCCGGGGAGGCTCGTGGGCTGCCGATCCTGTTCAGCCCACCGGCGCCCGACGACGTCGCATCACCACGGTGACGGCACCCACGACGACGAGTGCCAGCACCACCCCGGCGATGATCCAGCCGGTCATCGATGCTCCACTTGCGGTCGAGGGCAACGACAGGGTGGCGAAGACGCCGAGGTGGTCGGTACCGAAACAGCGACCGGTCGCCGGCACGGCGATGCCCAACTTCCTGGCCACTGCCTGGGTGTTCGCCCGTTGCGCAGGGCTGTCGCACTCCCAGGTCACGGCGCCGGTCGGCCACTCGCGACCGGCCAGCGCGGACGACACGATCCTCACGTCACCGCGGACGAACACGTAGTCGAGTCGATCGGTGAATCCGAGGTCGTTGCCCTGCGCGAGCGCGGCGTCGAGGCGGGTGACGTCGGCGCCGGCGAGCAACCCGTCGGAACCCCACGTGAGGTTGGCGGGATCGTTGGCATCGGGACCGACATCGGTGAAACCGGCTCCGGTCATCGTCCAGTAGGGGTTGCACGACCGATCAGCGCAGAACGGCGTGATCTCGGGCTGACCACCTGGGTTCACCCCCGGTGTCGTCGGTCGTGGATCGCGAGGGTCCGCATTGAAGTCGCCCATGGCCACCACCGGGATCGAGATCGACTGCAGATCGGCCACCAGTTCACGGGCCTGTGCCGCCATCGCCGGTTCGGCGTCTCGCGTCCAGTACGACTCGAGATGTGTGGTCACGAAGTGCACGGGCCGACCCCCGACCGTGATGTCGGCCCAGGCGTAGCCACGCTCGATGTCGAGAAGTCCGGCGAACTTCACCGTCTGCGAGTAGTTGTGCGTTCCGACGGCCGTGACGCGTGACGCGAGGTCGGACCGGACGGCGAGCACGTCGTAGAGGCGCATTCCGCACGCCGCCGAGTTCGAACCCAGCGCCGAGGGCAACACGGTGGGATCGGTGACGACGGTCGTGCCGGGGATCGGAGCGATGCCGAAACCGTTGGAGACGGCGCGCTCGTCACCGACCTGTGCGATCTGGTACGGCACACCATCCGAAGAGAGCCGAGCGAGGAGTTGCTGGGTGAAGTCGAAGACCGTCACCTCGGTGCCCTTCGCGTCGAGGCACACCCACTTCGTCGCCTCCTGCAGACCGAGCACGGACGGCCGCTTCGGCACGACCCTGGCCGAGAGGGCCTCCACCCTGCGGGAGAAGTCGTTCTGCGCGACCTGCGTCCACATGTCCTGGGCGACTGCCGAGAGGTCGGGGAAGTACACCATCGACTTCAGGATGTCGGCGCCGAGATAGAGGTTCATGGTCATGACCGAGAACTCGTCCTCACTGGCGGCCGACGCCGGCCGGGAGCCGGGTAGCCATGTGGCGAGGCCCATCAGGACCACGAGGCCGACGGCCGACAGCAAACGGATCCCGCGAAGATTCCTCATCCCCGCATGGTAGGCGGATTCCTTCAAGGGCTCTCGACCGGGCAGCTCCGGCGCTCGAATCGACGCGTCGAGTCGGACGAGATCGTGCGGGTCAGCTCGACAGGTCGGCGGGCGGCCACGACGGATCGCACTGGCGCAGGAAGATCTCGCAGCGCTCGGCCTCGTCGAGTTCACCGATGGCCGCAGCGCAGCGGGCCAGACCGTGCAGGCTGGCGAGGAACCCGCGGTTCGAGGGGTGCACCCACCGCACGTAGCCCGAGCCCTTCCATCCGTTGGCCCGGAGCGAGTCGAGCCCACGGTGATAACCCACGCGGTAGTAGGCGTAGGCCTCGAT
>VERC01000188.1 GCA_018882825.1 Acidimicrobiia bacterium
GTGCTGCGCGGTCTGTCGACCGAGGAGGCCACCGACGCGTTCGCCGTCGTCAGCCACGAGTTGCACCGAAAGTCACCACGTCGACGCGTGGTCGAGGCGGTGCTCTCGGTATCCGTCATCGTCGTGATCTTCGCCTTCGTCATCCCCCGACTGACCGGATCGGACTATCGCGACGTCTGGGACAGGATCACTTCGCTCGACGCGTCCGAGATCGCACTGCTCCTGCTGCTGTGGATCGTGGGCATGTACACCTACACCGGCGTCCTGACCAACACCCTCCCCGGACTGTTGCATCGCCAAGCGTTGGTGGTGAACTTCGCCGGGAGTGCGGTGTCCAACGTGATGCCGTTCGGCGGAGCGGTCGGCGTCGGTGCCACCTACGCCATCGACATGTCCTGGGGGTACACACCGCCAGCGGTCACGATCTCCATCCTCGTCTCGGGAGTGTGGAACGTCTTCGCCAAACTCGGGATGCCGGTGCTCGCCCTGGTGATGATCACCTTCACCGGTGAACAGACCGGAAGACTGGTCATCCCCACCCTCCTCGGTCTCGCCGTGCTGATCGGCGCCATCATCGTGCTCACCATGATCCTGCGTAGTGAGCAGTTGGCCGTCAGGGTCGGTGGGATCGGTCAACAGGTCGTCTCCCGGCTGTGGTCGTTACTCCGACGCCCCAGGTCGCCCGACGTCCTTCGCACCGTGCTCGACTTCCGACACGAGAGCATCGGACTGGTCCGCCGTCGGTGGCTACGACTCACATTGTGGATCATCGTCTACAACGCCATGCAGTACCTGCTGCTGCTGGCCTGCGTGCGCGTGATGCACGTGGACGAGGTCGGATGGGCCGAGGTGTTCGCCGCGTTCGCCTTCGCCCGACTGCTGGAGACGATCCCCCTCACCCCGAGTGGTGTGGGGTTCGTCGAGGCCGGTGCAGCATCGGCCCTGATCGCCTTCGGTGGTGACGAAGCATCGGCCACGGCGGCCGTGTTCCTGTTCCGGGGGTTCGTCTACCTGCTCGAGATCCCGCTCGGGGCGGCGGCATGGGTGCTGTGGGCCTCGCTCCGGAGCTGGCGACGACCGGTGGGCTCGGCCGGTACCTGAACGCTCACAGCGACGCGACGGCGGCGGCGATGGCGTCGAGCGCGTCGATGCGCTCGGCCCCCGTGCCGAGGTGCCAGTCGGGCACGATCACCTCGTCCACGCCGACGGCGCGCCAGGCCGCCACCAGTTCGGCGAAGCGCTCGGCCGGACCGGCGAAGGCGGCGCGTCCGGCCGCGGCGCGGATGAAGGCATCGGCCCTCGAGCGGTCGTCGGTGACGAGGACCAGCGCCTGCGTCGATCGTCTGATGGTGAACGGTGCGCGCCCCACCGCCTCGCATTCGGCGTCGAGTCGACGTGAACGCTCGGCGAACGTCTCCGGCATCGCCCACATGTTCCAGGCATCGGCGCGGCGCGCCACCAGCGCCAGCATGCGATCACCCTTCCCCCCGATCAACAGCGGCAGGTGTGACTGGACCGGTGCGGGTTCACAGCGGGCGGCGCGCAGGGTGAACCATCGACCGGCGACGTCGGTCTCGACATGATCGAGCAACGACCGCACCACGGCGCAGTACTCGTCGAGTCGTCCGAGCCGTTCCCCTGGAGTGCCGAGGTCGAGCCCGTACTGCTCGTGCTCGTTGTGCTGCCATCCCGCACCCAGGCCGAGCGTCATCCGCCCGGCACTGACGTGGTCGAGGGTGGCCACCCAGTTGGCCACCACCGCCGGATGTCGGAACGTGGCCGACAGCACCAACGGGGCGAGCCGTACCGACGTCGTCGCCATTGCCAGTGCGGCCAGAACCGAGGTCGCCTCCAGTCGGGGTTCGTCGACGGCACCGAACCCTCCGCCGTCGGCCATGAAGTGGTCCTCGACCACCACGCCGTGCCATCCGGTTGTGTCGACATGCCGCACGACGTCGAGGAGCGCCGGCCACCCCCTCGACACCGACGGCCACAGCGTGAGATCCACACCGGGAGTCTCGCCGACGGAGGGACCGACGGCGATGGCAGCCGCAGGCGGGAACGTCGGCCGGGCCGATGTGCGAGAGTGAACCCATGGCGCACCTCTTCGACGAACGCTCCATCCTCCTGACCGACCGAGTGGCGATCGTGACCGGCGCCGCCGAGGGGATCGGACGCGACACCGCCCTGTTGTTCGCCCGCTGCGGCGCCAACCTGGCCATCTGTGATCGACAGACGGGACCGATGGCCGAGGTGGCCGCCGCCATCGAGGCTCTGGGCCGGCCGGTGCTGACCGCCGAGCTCGACGTCCGCGATGCCGAAGCGGTGGACGCCTTCGTGGAGCAGACCGTCGCCCGCTTCGGTCATGTCGACGTGCTGGTCAACAACGCCGGTGGCACGTTCGTGTCGCCGTTCCTCGACGTCAGCCCCAAGGGTGAGGCCTCGCTCATCGCCGAGAACTTCACGCAGGTGACGCATTTCATCCGACGTGTCGCTCCGGTGCTGCGCGACGGCGGTTCGATCGTCAACATCACCTCGGTCGAGGCCCATCAGGCCGGTCCCGGCTTCGCCGTGTACGCGGCGATGAAGACGGCGGTGGAGAGCCTGTCGAAGTCGCTGGCCCTCGAATTCGGTTCGCGCCGGATCCGAGTGAACTCGATCTCTCCCGACGCCCAGCCCTCGGAGGGTGACAAGGGTCTGCAGGCCACGCTGTTGGAGGCCGATCCCGAGTTCCTCCCGGCGTTCCTCCCTCCGCTCGGGTACTACGGCACGACCGAGGACTCGGCCGCCGCTGCGCTGTTCCTCGCCTCGGATCTCTCCCGCTTCATCACCGGCACGTCGATCCATGTCGACGGCGGGACCTGGGCCGGCGGCGGATGGCACCGACCCGATGCCACCCGACCCGAGATCCACTGAACGAGGGGACGACGCCATGACCATCGAAGACCCGTGGGGACTGCGCGGCCGGTCGGTCGTGGTGATGGGTGCCGGGGGCGGTGGCATCGGGACCGCCATCGCCCGTCACCTCGGCGCGGTCGGTGCCGCAGTGGTCGCCGTCGACATCGATGCCGACAAACTCGCCGTCTGCACCGATGCCCTGCGGGCCGAGGGCGTGGAGCACCTCGGACTGCTGGCCGACGGTCGTGACCGCGATGCCGTGACCGCGGTGGTGGAACAGGCCGAGGGCCTGGCCCCGTTGCATGGTTCGGTGCACGTGGCCGGAGGTATGTGGCCGCCGCAGTGGGCGCCGTTCGCCAGCGACGATCCGGCCTTCGACGACGTCATGGCCCTCAACTTCGGAGCCACCGTGAACACGGTGCGGGCCGTGGGACGCGCTCTGGTCGACCGGGGTCGCAGCGGTGCGCTGGTGAACATCGCCACCACCTCGGCGATCAACGGCATGCCCTACGGCTCGGCCTACGCCGCGGCCAAGGCCGCGGTGCTGTCGTTGACCCGTTCCCTGGCGGTCGAATGGGGACCGCGCGGCATCCGCGTCAATGCGGTGGCACCCGGCTCGATCGCCACCCCCAAGAGCGCGTCGACACGTGCACCGGGCGACACTGACGGCGACGACGTGCTCGTGATCCCCATGCGTCGTCGCGGCACGAGCGATGACATCGCCCGCGGTGTGCTGTTCATGATCTCGGACATGTCGGCCTACGTCACGGGCCAACTGTTGTGCATCGATGGGGGCACGTCGGTGCGGCCGACCTACAACGATCGCGATGAACTGCCGGTGTTCGTGCACAACGAGGAACTGCGGGCCCGTCTGGCCGAGTGGTGATCGCGTTCAGAGACCGGTGAAGCGACCGCCACTCACCACCAGCGTCTGACCGGTCACGTAGCGGGCCTCGTCGCTGCACAGGAACACCGAGGGCGGACCGATGTCGGTCTCGGGATCACCCAGTCGCCCCAATGGCACCAACGCGGTGATGCGGGCCACGCGCTCGGGTTCGGTGACCGCCAGGTTCTCCAACGCCGGGGAGATGGCCAGTGGGGCGACGCTGTTGACCCGGATGCCGTCCGGTCCCCATTCACGGGCCAGGGCCCGCACGAATCCGCGCTGCGCGGCCTTGACCGCGCTGTAGAACGGCGCCCGTTCGGAGCCCTCGATGCCGGCCGGTGAACTCATGAGCAGATAGGCACCGGAGGTCGCCCGCAGATACGGATACGCCTGGGTGGCCAGTCGCCAGGTGGCCCGGATGGCGACCGACGCGTGGTCCTCCCATTCGCCGAGATCCGTGTGCTCGAAGTCGGTGGCCTCGTTGGACCGACCACTCACCGCGTTGTGCACCACCGCATCGAGCCGACCGTGCTCGGCGACGAGCCGGGCGATCGCCGCCGCCGACTGCTCCGCGTCGGTGACGTCACAGCGCAACACCACCGCCGTGCCTCCGGCCCGTTCGACATCGGCAGCCGTCTCGGCAGCGGCCTCCGGTCGCCGCACCCCGAGCCCGACCACGGCCCCGGCCGCTCCGAAGGCGGCGGCCACACCCCGTCCGACGCCGGCCGCCGCGCCGGTGACGAGCACGACGCGACCACGCATCAGTCCCTCGAGGCCGCTCATGGTTGCAGCACCGTTCCCCGATCGGCCACCAACAGCGCCCCGGTCAGACCGTCGGCACCGGGTGCGGCGAGCAGATCGAGCAGATCGAGCAGATCGGCGACACCGTCGCGCTCGGTCAGGGACGGTTGACCGAGCACGGGCACCGACGGCACCTCCACCGCACCCGGATCGTCTCCGCGCACGAAGGTGTCGAGGTCGACCTCGATCGTGTTGACGGTCACGCCCCGCGCCCCCCATCGTCGGGCCACGGCCTTGGCCATCACCCGGACCGACTCCACCGCCGTGCACAACGGCACCAGACCGGCGACACCGGTGGCCGCCACCGTGGGCAGCACCACGACCACCCGACCACCATCGCGCACCACGGCATGGGCCTGTTGCAACAACACGAAGGCGGCGCGGATCGTGCGTTCGCACGCGTCGTCCCACTGTGCTTCGTCGAGCTCCACCGCCGGGCGCGACGCGAACGCCGACGGTTCGATCC
>VERC01000189.1 GCA_018882825.1 Acidimicrobiia bacterium
ACATCGATCGCTCGATCGACGGCCGAGTGGGCCGCCGAATCCCCTGCGGCAGCGCGGACCACCGTCGCCGCTTCCATCCGATCCATCGCAAGATCTCGCTCGGACACCTCGGCCAGGAGTTCACGGACCGCCCACCGACCCCACGGAAGACGGGAGTGCGAGCGGGCGATGAGGACGAATCGCATCCGCCCCGGCGCGCGTTCGACGAGACGGGTGAGATCGTCGAGGATCGCCGGCCCCGCGATCAGATGCAGGTCGTCGATGACCACGATCAGGTCGGCAGGGTCGTCCCCCAGTGTGTCGAGCAGTCCGTCGGCGTCCGAGACCGCTCGGGGCGAGTCGTTCGATCCGACGTCGTCGATCCCCTCCAGTGGGATCACGCGCCCGATCGCTTCGGTGAGGTTGCGCCAGAAGACGGCGGGCGCATCGTCGCTGGCGTCGATGGAGTACCACGCCACCTCGACCATCGACGACGCCGCCCACGCAGCGACGGCCGTGGTCTTGCCGTATCCGGCCGCACCGACGACCGAGGTCACCCGTGCACGGCGTTCGAGGATCTGCTCGACGGCGGAGCGAGGCACTACGTGCGGCGCACAGGTCGGCACGGTGATCTTCGTGCGCGCGGCGCGACTCACGAACCCGGCCCGAGGAACATTCCACTCACGGGCGCACAGTACCGCGACGCCCGAATCGGCGTCCGGCCACTCGGGCCCGGGGCGTCTGGACCCTTCGGCGCCTCAGCCGGTGTAGCGCGGGGTCGCCGACGCCGGGTACGTGTTGGTGAAGACCATGTTCACCGTCTCGCTCGTGAGGCCGTCGGAGTCGAGCGCCCAGTTCAGTACGACTGGTCCGCGACCGGAACCCGACACAGCCGAACATCCGATGCCCGATGGGGCTGGCGCCGGAACCGGGGTGTAGTCACAGGTCCACGTCGTGGAGTCGGCGCCACCGTTGTCGATGGCGTAGTGGGCGCACGTCGTGCGGCCGAGCGCCGACGAGGTGAGACCAACCGAGACCCACGAGTTGCCGTCGGCCGACCAGTACGGGCTCATGTCACCCGACTTCGTCGTCGGAGCGCCCTGCGCGTCGAAGCCGAGTTCCGCGGTGGAGACCACGACCGGCGGCGAGCCCACCGGCGGGGAGACGACCTGGACGCTGCAGACGATGGCGATGGTCGTGCCCCGCGCCGCGGTGCCGTCGTTCACCACCGAGATCCGCGTGGCTTCGATCGTGCCGGCGGCAACCGCCCCGGTGGGCACCGTCCCCACGGCGATCGTGGCGAGAGCGGTGGCGGCGACGAGCGCCCCGATTCTGCGAATCATCTTCTGTGTCCCCCGAGGTCCGGAACGATGGCGCGCGGAGTTGCGAGCCGACGCAGCGTAGCGTAAGGACGAGCCGCGACCGAGCCCTCACCCGGATCGGGTGATCCGCTACCGTCCCGGACCTCGACTCAGCCCGTCTCCTGCGAGTAGCTGTTGCCCAGCTCGTCCTGCAGCACGTTGGCGGCGGAGCTGGTGGTGTCGACCCGCAGCGTGGCCTCGAGGATCCGTGACGAGTAGGTCCACCCCTCGGGCAGGGTCAGCCGGGTGCCGAGGTCGGTCAACTTCGCCTCGGTGAGGCTCGGGTCGATCTGCACGCTGTAGGTCTGCATCACGAACGTCCGGCCATCGGGAGCGCGCAATTCGTAGACGCGCTGACCGGCGTCGAAGACGAACACGGTCGAACGACTGACGGGGCGCGGCACATAGGGCGTGGCAGCGGTGGCGAGCGGACCGATCGCCACGGTGGCCTGGCGGTACATCCCGAGACCACCGAACTCCTTCATCGGCAGGTCGGCGACACCGCCCACCTTCTCGACCGAGTTCATCAGCCAGTACCGCGGGCCGTTCAAGCGGGCGATCGGCACACCGTTCTCGGCAGCGATGGCCGTGGCATCGAGTGTGGTCCAGACCGCCTGCGGACAGTCGTTCAGCGGATAGGTGTTCCACACCTCACCGGTGGCCGATCCGCCGTCGAGGGTGAGCAGCAGGACCTCACAGTAGCGATCACCCCGCATCTGGCCGGCCTCACCGTTCGTGTCCGAGGTCTCGGCCGTCGGGCCGGCAGTGGAGTCCGAACCACAGGCGCCGAGCAGTGCCGAGAGCGCGACGGCGACAATGACCACGATGGCGCGCATCCGCCGATGGGTGGGGCGGGAACCAGCGGTGGTCATCGGGAACCTCGTAGGGGGATGAACGGCACAGCGGGATCAGTGGGGCAGGGTGTAGGAGTTCTCGAACTCGTCCTGCACCACCGTCGCCAGCGTCGCCGTGGTGTCGATGACGAGGTCCTCGTCCAGCACCCGGCTGCGGTAAGACCAGCCCGGAGGCATGTCCAGACGCTCGCCGAGCGTGTCGAGTGAGCCGGCCGACATCGTCGGGTCCACCCCCACGCACAGTGCCTGCATCACATAGGCGAGCCCGTCGGGATCGACCAGTTCGTGCACCGTCCGCCCGGCATCGAGGAAGAAGATCGCCCGTCGATCGACCTTGGCGATCGTGTAGGGGCCGAGCTTCGGCTCCGGTCCGAGTTGGACCACGGCGATTCGGCGCATCGTGATCCCGTTGAAATCGCGCAACTCCGGTTCGACCGGTCTGCCCTTGGCCCCCAAGCCATCGATCGTCCAGTACCGCGGTCCGTTGAGCTTCACCAACAGCGCACCCATGTCGGCGGCGATGGTCTGGGCGTCGAGTGTCTCCCACAGCTCCTGCGGGCAGTCGTTGAGCAATTGGGTGCCGAACACCTCGGCCTCGAGGCCGTGATCACGCAGGTACACGGCCAGCACCTCGCCGTAGCGGACACCGCGCATGTCGCCGATGAGCTTCTCCGGCCTCGCGGCGCTCACGCCGTGACCACCGAGTCGACGAGTTCGTCGATGACGGAACGCAGTACCAGCACCTCGGCCCCGTCGGTCCCCTGCGTCGCTGCCACGACCCCCTGCAGGGACTCGTCGCCGTCGACCTGCACGAACCGGGCCCGGTCGTAGTGGCGACCATCGCCGATGATGCAGCCCTCCGAGTCGAAGTCGACGATCGGGGTCAGACCGGGGAGCCCCGCGAAGGGATCGACCTCACCGCGACTGACGAGCAGGACCGAGTCGCGACTCCGGGGCACCGAACGATCGTGGGACCTCGGCGTGCACGAGAGGATCACGGTGAACTCCATGCCCGCCTTCTTGTGCTCGTGCTGGGTCTTGAAGTCGTCGCGCTCCTGCATGGCAATGAACGCCGAACGGCTCGGATACCTGACGATGCCGACCCGGTCCCAGCGCGGATCCCCGACGGGTTGGTCGACCACGTTGCCGAGGTAGGCGACCATCGCGCCCACCGCGGCCAATGGACCGAGCGGGGCGTAGGCATCGTCGGCCTCGCGACCCGAGACACCGGTGCGACCGTCGTCGTACTGGGCCACCTCGTGGTACTTCATGAGGTTCACCGCCCAGAACGCCGTGTCGGTGCCCGGTTCCATCGTGAACCAACTCCGGATGAGGTCCACGTTGATGATCCCGTAGGGATGTTCGAGTGCGTCAGCCACCGGTGCCTCCAGTGAGTGAACAGATGTCGCCGGACGCCGGATCGAGCCGGCCCGACCGGATCCGATCCCAGACGGCGACGACCGCGGGTACCCCGGTGTGATGGTCGAGTGTGAGCCACTGGTCGGTCCAGAGGTCGAAGTCGCGCCACGCCGCCCCCATCCGGGCGTCGAGTTCGTCTCGGCCCCATTCCTTCGTGCGCTTGGCGATCTGGGTCGGGGCGAACAGGAACTCCGGGGCCGGGGCGGGCAGGAGCGAGGTGTCGGCGGAGGTCTCGGCATCCCAGTTGGTGTTCCCCACCACCATCGAATGACGCAGAACCCCGTCGAGTCGGGTGTGCACGGCGAACAGCACGTCACGATTGCCGGCGATGTCGACGTAGATCGACGGTGTGCGATCGAGTGAATCGATGTCGTCGTACGTCACGACTTCGTCGTAGACCCCCAGCGACTCGACGAAGGCGCGGTTGGCCTCCGAGGTCAGTCCGACGACAGTCAGGTTCCGGGCGCGGCACCGGTGGGCCACGCCGATCGCGGTCTTCGACGACGCGCTCGACACGATGACCTTCTCGGCGCCGAAGTCGTCGCTGTCGGCCAGGAAGTCATCGATCACGAAACTGGTGAAGAAGAGCGGGTAGAGCAGCATCTGCTGTGCTTCGCGCGCCGGATCGTGCACCGGGTCGGTGGCGCAGCGCTGGTAACTGTTGTAGGTGCCCGCCAGACCGTGGCGGTGCTCGGCGACGTCGAACAGCCCGCGCTCGGTGGCGCGGCCCGGCGTGATGACGAACCCGTCGGACATGGGAACGAAGCCGTAGATCCGTTCACCGAGGGCGAGATCGGGCGAGCGGGTCTCGATGCACTCGGCCACCCCCCATGTGGGGATACGACCCCACACCTCGGGTTCATCGGACGCAGGGAACACCTCCCAGTAGCGCAGCATGTCGCCGAACACGCCGTAGGTGATGTTGTTGGTGGTGAGGGCGAACGACTCCACTCGGAGTCGGGCCTGACCGTCGACCAGGCCGGCCGGAAGCGCGTCGACGACCCGATGCTGCGAGAGGTCGGTCCGCTTGATCTCGATGTCCACGATGTCCCCTCCCTCCGCAAGTGTCGCACGGCCGGGCATCGGACGTTCACAGCTCGGGTGGGCGACCGACCGACGGGAGAAGTGGCCATGGGTGGAGTTCACCGAGAACCTCACTGTCGAGACCCGATCGCTCGACTCGTGGGCGACGGAGAATGCCCTCGTCCGTGGTGGTCGGCGCACGCGGGAACGGGCCCGCTACCTGTCCATCGAGACCTCCGAGACCGAGTTCCATGAGGGCCAGGTGACGACGGCGGTGCTGCTCTCCCTGCTCCCCGACTGGCGTGTGCTCGCCCGATTCACCTTCGACGTGCTGCTCGCGAACCGGCGGTGGCGGGGGCTCGGACGTCGCTGACCGACGTGCCCTGATTCATCGGTT
>VERC01000005.1 GCA_018882825.1 Acidimicrobiia bacterium
CGGGGACGTCGGTGACCTGGGCGCGTACGCGGCCCGGGGCCCCGGTGGCGGCGATGCGGTCGGCCACCTCGGTGAGCAGGTTCTCGCGACGCCCGCAGATGGTGACGTCCATCCCGTCGGCGGCGAGTCGGGTGGCGCAGGCGGCGCCGATCCCGGTGCCTCCTCCGGTGACGATGGCGCTACGGCCGGCCAGTGAGGTCATGTCCGCTCCTTGTCAGCGACGACCGCGTACGAGGCGGCCGGGTCGGGCTCCGGTGTCGACTCCGTCGATCCGGGTGGTCACACCGCTCACGATGGTGCGCACGTACCCGGTCGATCCCTGCAGCAGGCGCTTGCCGTCGGCGGGGAGGTCATGGGCCATGTAGGGGCGACCGATCTCGAGTCGATCCATGTCGATGAGGTTGAGGTCCGCCTTGCGACCCTCGGCGATCACGCCACGGTCGGTGAGGCCGTAGAGGGTGGCGGTGTCGTGGGTCTGCTTCTTGACCACGTACTCGAGGGGGAGTCCCTCACCGCGGGTGCGGCCCTTGGCCCAGAACGACAGCAGGTAGGTCGGGTACGACGCGTCGCAGATCATGGCGCAGTGGGCGCCACCATCGGACAGACCGGACACACCGGCCGGGTGCAGCAGCATCTCCCGCACGGCGTCCTGATTGCCGTGCGAGTAGTTGAAGAACGGCACCATGGTCATGGCCCCGGCTCCGTGCTGCGCGTAGGCGTCGTAGAGCACCTCGAGCGGATCGCGTCCGGTGCGGGCGGCGATGGCACCGATGGCCCGGTCGGGAGTCGGCTCGTAGTCCGGCACGTCGGCCAATTCGTAGGTGCGGTCCACCATCATCTGCGCCAACGAGTTCATGCCGTCGAACAGCACCGACGGATCGGACGGCAGATCGGTCTCCGACAGGATCCGGGCCCGCACCTCGGGCGTGCCCAGCGCCGCGGCCAGTTCCTCGCGTCCCAGGGTGCGCGACAACTCGACGTACGTCGGTCGCTTGGAGAAGGCGTGGTGGCCCGGGAACCCGAGCAGCATGCCGAACGGTCGGGCCGCCACCTGCGGATAGATCGGCGCGCCGGCCTCATGGGCGGCGAGTGATTCGGCCATGATCTCGCGCCACAACTCGGGCGCGGCGTCGACCTGGATGAGCGCGAACGACACCGGTCGGTCGATATCGGCGGCCAGACGTCGCATCCACTCCACCTCGGTGCGCGGGGCGACGATGTCCTCGCCGGCCGCACCCATCGGCGCCAGTTCGAACACGGCGCTCCCGCCGCGGGCCATGGCCCGACCGAGCCCGAACAGTTCGTCCTCGGCGGCGAAGGTGCCGGGCACCGGTTCGCCGTTCATGGCTCGATGACCGAGCGTGCGCGACGTCGAGAAACCGAGCGCGCCCGCCTCGACGGCCTCCTGCACGTGCTTGGCCATGAGGTCGATGTCCTCGGGAGTGGCCGGCTCGTTGCGCGCGCCGCGCTCGCCCATCACGTAGGTGCGCACCGCGCTGTGGGCCAGTTGCACGCCGTAGTCGATGGCCAACTCGCGACCCTCGACCCGATCGAGATAGGCCGGGAACGACTCCCAACCCCAGGTCATGCCGGCACTCAGCGCGGTGCCCGGGATGTCCTCCACGCCCTCCATCAACTCGATGAGCGCGTCCTCGTACCCGGGTCGCACCGGGGCGAACCCCACACCACAGTTGCCGCTGACGATGGTGGTGACACCGTGCTGGCTGGACGGCTCCAGCAGCGAGTCCCAGGTGACCTGTCCGTCGTAGTGGGTGTGGATGTCGACGAACCCGGGAGTGACGACCAGCCCGGTGGCGTCGACCGTCTCGGCCGCCTCACCCTCCAGCCCGCCACCCCGACGCACGGCCACGATGACACCGTCGCGGATGCCGATGTCGCCCACGAACCGGTCGGCGCCGGTTCCGTCGACGATGGTCCCGTTGATGATCTTCAGATCGAACATGGAGCCCCCTTGTCGCCCCCGGACGCTACTACCTGCCCCTAGGGTCATCTCCATGGCCCTCTACGACCCGGCCGATCCCGCCTTCTCGTCGGAGGCCGTCGAGCGGTACCGGCGGCTGCGCGACGACCATCCACTCCACCGGGACCCCGACGGCCGTTTCGTGGCCCTGTCACGGTTCGCCGATGTGCGGTCGGCGGCGGCCGACTGGGAGTCGTTCAGCAACGTGGGCAAGCAGGAGTCACCTCACGTGAAGCCGACGATGAACTCGCTCGACCCGCCCCGGCACTCGAAGGTCCGGGCGCTGATTTCGCGTGGGTTCACGCCCCGTCGGGTGGGTGATCTCGAGCCTTTCGTGCGCGGGGTGGCCCGTGAACTGCTGGCCCCCATCGTCGAGCGGGGGAGCGGTGATGCCATCGCCGAGTACGCGGCGATCCTGCCGTCGGTGGTGATGGGGCGGTTGATCGGGTTACCCGACGAGATGGTTCCCGTGTGTCGGGAACTCACCGACCGGTTCATGCGGCAGATCGGTGCGCATGCCGTCGACGAGCCGGCGGTGCAGTCCTACGAGATCTTCCAGGAACTCATCGACCGCCGTACCGACGAACCCCGCGACGACCTCATGTCGGCGTTGATCGCCGCCGAGGTCGATGGCGAACGACTGACCAACGACGAACTGCTCGGCTTCGGTTGGTTGTTGCTGGTGGGCGGAAACGACACGACCACGAATCTGATCGGCAACGCCATCGAACTGCTCGACCGTCACCGCGACCAGCGTCGGTTGCTCCTGGACGATCCATCGCTGACCGGCGACGCCATCGACGAGGTGCTGCGTCTGGCGTCGCCCACCAACGCGTCGCCCCGCATGACCACGCGTGAGGTCATGACGGCGCACGGTGCCATCGCCGAGGGCACGAGGGTCCTGTTGCTGTGGCGAGCGGCCAATCTCGACGAGCGGGAGTTCGTCGATCCCGAGCGATTCGACGTGCTGCGTCGGCCGGCCCGACAGGTCGCACTCGGCCACGGTGTGCACTACTGCTTGGGCGCGTCGCTCACGAAGCTCGAGGCCCGGGTCGCCGTGGAGGAATGGCTGACCGCGATGCCCGACTACGGACTCACGGCCGCGCCCGAGCATTTCACGTCGAGCCTGTTCTACGGGTGGGAGTCCCTGCCCGTGGGCGTCTAGGCGCCGGTCGGTACCGACCCGTCGAGGTTCCGGACCTCGACACCGAACTCGTCGAGGTTGTCGAGGCTGACGGTGATGCGGCCGGTCACGTCGGGACCGCAGTCGCACAGCACCAGCGTGCCCTCGACCATCTCCTCCATCGATTCGATCTGGTCGGGACGCAGTCGATCGCCGACGAGCGCCGCTGCGCCCTCGGACAGGACCGCGGCCCGGGGCTCGACCGTGTTCACCCGCACACCGGTGCCGTACAACTCCATGGCCAGCCCGTTGGTGATCCGGTTCAGGGCCGCCTTGGACGCGCCATAGGCGGCGATGTTCAGTGCCGTGGGTTCGAACGGCGTCGGGGGGCCGGGCCACAGATCGGCACTGCCGCTGGACAGGTTCACGATCCAGCCCTCACCGGCAGCGACCATGGCCGGTGCCGCGGCCAGCGCCAGATCGAGCGGGGCGTTGACGTTGACCTCGAACATGATGTTGCGACGCTTCACGGAGAACCCCGTGAGAGGGGCCTGGATGGAGGCCGCGGCGTTGTTGACCAGGATCTCCACCGGTCCGCCCAGCGCCGCCGCGGCCTCGGGGATCACCCGGAGCCGGTCGACCGGATCGGTGAGGTCGGCCACGACGATGTGCACCCCGGTGCCGAAGCGGGCCAGTCGTTCCCGGGTGGCGTTGAGGCTGCCCTCGAGGTGCTCGTGCTGGTCGAGCGTGCGGGCGGTGAGCACGACGTCGGCGCCCTCGGCCGCCAGTCGCTCGGCGATGGCGGCGCCGATGCCGCGGCTGGAGCCGGTGACCACGGTGCGGCGCCCGGCGAACCGACGCGTCATCGGGCCAGGCCCTTCTCGGCCACGAACCCGTCGATGCACTCGCCGATGTAGGCGCAGTCGTCGTCGGACAACGAGTGGTTGTTGGGCAGGATCAGTCCCCACTCCATCACCCGGTCGGCATTGGGAAGGCCGTCGGCGGGTACGCGGAACTCGCGACCGCGCAACATCGGCTGACGGGTGATGTTGCCCGTCCACACCATGCGGGTGTCGACCCCGTGCGACTCCATCCACTGCTGCAACTCGGCGCGACGGATACCGGAGTCGGGCTGGATGATGAACGGGAACATGTGCCAGCCCGTCTCGATGCCGTCGGTGAGACGGGGCAGTACGAACAGGTGCGGGTACTTGGCGAAGTACGAACTGGTCAGTTCGAAATTCCGCTGGCGTCGAACGAGGTTGTCGGTCAACTTGTCGAGCTGCACCAGACCGAAGGCAGCCGACAGTTCGGATGGCTCGAAGTTCCAGCCGTTCTCGTCGAAGATGAAGATGTTGTCGTACTCGAGGCCGTCGTCGATGGCGCTGAAGAAGCGGTCCACCTTGCCCTTGAGCGAACCGAACAGCTGAAGTTCGGACCGTCGGCCCCAGCGACGGAACAGCAGCGCGCGATCGGCGAGGGCATCGTCGTCGAAGCACACCATGCCCCCGGTGCCGGCCGCGGTGATGATGTGCGACAGGGCGAACGAGGTGAGCGAGATGTCGGCCCTGGTCCCGGTCGACGTGCCCCGCAGCGTCTGGCCCAGCGCGTCGCAGGAGTCCTCGATGACGAGCACTCCGTGCTCGTCGGCGATCGAACGGATGACGTCCCAGTCCGGACAGTTGCCGATGAGGTTCGGTGCCAGGATCGCTCGCGTACGCGGTGTGATCATCTCCGCGATGCGATCGACGTCGATCTGGAACGTGTCGGGCGTGACGTCGACGAACACCGGCACCGCGCCCTTGCGCACGATCGGCGCCACATCGGTGGAGAAGGTGACGGCGCTGGTGACGATCTCGTCACCGGGCTGGAGGTCGATGGCTTCGTAGGCGAGGTAGAGCGCCGAAGAACCCGAGTTGCACATGACCCCGCGCTTCTTGGCGAACAGGTCGGCCACACGACGTTCCATGGCCTTCACGTTCTTGCCGATGCGCATGGAGGTCGGCCCGCCACGGAGCACCTCGACCACCGCCTCGATCTCGGCCTCGTCGTGGACGGAGCCGGCGTAGTCGATCCGTCGTTCGCTGTTGATCCTGCTCATGGTTGGCTCCCGGTGGTCGGTGTTCGAGGGGTGGGTGTTGGAGGGGTGGGTGATTGGTCGGTGCGCAGTGGTGTGGCCCGAAGATCGGCGACCAGTCGGTCGACCAGACGCACGAGTTCGGCGCGGTCGTGGTCCGACCAGTCGGCCAGGACGTCGGTCATCTGTTCGGTGCGCAGGGCCACGATGCGATCGTGGGTGCGGCGTCCGGCCGGGGTCAGCCGGGCCACGGCCAGACGGGCATCGTCGGGATCGGTGACCCGCTCGACCAGACCGGCGTCGACCAGGGCCCGCACCTGCCGGTTGGCGGCGGCCGGGTCCATCGAGCAGCGTCGGGCCAGTCGACCCATGGGCAGGTCGCCGTCGTCGGCCAGGGTGCGCAGGATGGCGAACCCGGCCCGGGTGACGTCCACGCCGATGGCCTCGGTCTGGCGGTGGTGGGCCGCTCGGTTGACCGTGAGCCGGAACAGTCGCTCGAGGGAGCGTTCGACCGGCATGACCGTGTCGGTGCTGTCAGCGGTGTCAGCGGTGTCGGCGGATCCGGGCACGGCCGCACCGTACGGAAACTTCTGGACTATGTCAAGGTTCTTCGGTTCGGAGCACTGACGGCCCAGCGAACCCGCGGCCCGAGTCGGGGTGGGGGATGACCCCACCCCGACCGATGTCGGGGGTGGAGTCAGCTCGGGCTGGAGATCCGGTTGGCGTTCAACTTGGCCCGGTCGACCACGGCACCGGACAGCTTCACCAGGTACTTCGGGTCACAGGCCTGGGTGCCGATCGTGGTCGGGAGGACCTGCTCGAACGTGGTGCCGTTCAACTTGAGGACCATGGCGCAGTCGCCCGGCTTGTTCTCACCCGGGTTCGTCGGGGACTGCAGCCCACCGGCGTCGTAGGAGGTCACCTTCGACAACTTCTCCAACACGCAGGTGCTGGTCAGGGTCGAGCCGCACTCCTTCGCCCCCATCGCCCACAGGAGGAACGCAGCAGTGGCCTGCGCACCGAGGAGGCTGATCGCACCGCCGTTGGCCTTGACCAACTCCATGTATTTCGCCGTCGCCGCGTGCTTGTCGGCCTGCTCGAACGGGTAGTACGTCATGCGGGTGTAGACGTTGTTGGCGTTGCCGCTGGTGTTCCACTTGGCGAACTGGTCGGTGTAGGCGTTGGCCTCGGTGACCCAGATCGGGTTCCAGTTGAGCTGCTTCGCCGCGTCGAGCACGTTCTGGAAGATCGGTGCCGGTGAACCGGAGAAGTACACGACCTCGGCACCGCAGTCCTTGAGGCGCTGCAGGAACGGCAGGTAATTCGCCTCCCCGGCGATGTTGTACTGGAAGCGGCACGAGTCGAGGAACGTCCAACCGGCCTGCGTGTAGGCGATCTTCGCCTTGTCGGCCGAGTCGATCGTCGCTGCGAAGTTCCCCTCGAAGATGCCGGTCTTCTTGACCGCCTCGGGGAACTTCTGGGCGATGAGGAAGGCATTGGCCGCGTCGTAGTAGTCGACGGGATTCGGCGTCGGCTGGATCATCAACTGTGCATTGGCGAAGTTCGGACTCACCGTGTAGGTCGGCACTGCGGCCAACTTGCACCCGACGCGGGTCGGCTCACCGGCGCCGTCCAACGCGAAGCCCGAGCCGACGAGCATGAACACCTGCGTGCAGGCCTCGGTCATCTGGTTGGCGTGGTTGAGGATCGCCGCGTCGTAGTACTTGCCCACGACCTGACGTCCGTTGATGCCGCCCTGGTCGTTGCACCACTTGATCATGGCCTTGATGGCGTCGCTGATCTCCTTGTTGAGACCCGGTGACGCGCTGTAGCCGGCGTCGTCGCCGTAGCCGATGGTGACCGACGTGTCGGTCACACCCTGTTGGGTGCTGCCCTTGGCGTCACCCTTCCCGCACGGTGACGGCATGGTGCCGAAATCGGTCGATGACGACGCCTTGGTGCTCGACGTGCCCGACTCCGAGTCCGATCGCCCGCCACCGCAGGCGGCGGCCACCAGAGCGATGGTGACCATGGTCGCCACAGCCATCGTCCACGCCTTGGTGCGACGCGGGCCGGATCTGTCCGGATGCATGTCCCCTCCTCCGTCCGTCACCGAGTGTGACGGCGATCACAGAAGTATATGACATCGTTATGTGAATTTCGAACGGACCCGGGCTCGCGCCGGGATGTGCTCAGACGGGGGTCGGCAGGGGGTCGCCCATGCGGGCGAAGCAGTCGGCGATGTTCCCGCCCATGAACGAAGCCTTGAGGTCCGTCGGGGTCTCGACCATGAGCGCGTCGTAGTGCGCCGTCGGGGCCGGATTGCTCTCGTTGTGGGCGTAGTCCGAGGAGAACACGACGCACTCCGGGTACCGCTCCATCAGACGGAGCGGCGACTGGTGGGCCCGCGGCAGCGGCGTGATGCGCACGTTCCGTCGCACGAACTCGGCCGGCGTGAGGTCGAACCCGTAGGCGCCGAGGTACAGCGCCGTCTCGGGTTGGGCCGGCCCGCGCTGCTCCATGTGATCGACACAGCCCTCGAACCAGTGCACCCCGAATTCCGACAGGATCAGCGTCAGCTCGGGGTGGCGCTGGAACACCCCGCCGAACACCATGGCGTTGAGCATCAACTGGGCGGCCTGCGAGCCCTGACTGGCGCCCAACTGGCGCAGCACCGTGCCGTCATCGGTGTTGCACCACCCCGGGTCGAAGGCGTTGCAGCCGGCGCCGACGTGGACCTGCGCGGCCATGCCCAGATCGACGGCCGCGGCCCACACCCGGTCGAACCGCGGATCGTTCGGGGGAACGCCCTCGGCCGGAAGCGGCGAGACGAGGAACGTTCGGCTCCCTCGCTCGCGCATCCGGGTGAGTTCGGCGATCGCCCAGTCGATGTCACTCAGGTCGACGCTGGCCGCCGGCATCAACCGGTGCGCGTTGCCGGCCACCTGGTCGGCGAGCCAGTCGTTGCAGGCGGCGATGGCCTCCCGGGCCAGATCGCGGTCGTCGAGGTACTTGGCGTAGCCGGCCCCTTCGAGGCACAGCACGTTGGTGATGTCGATGCCGACCTCGTCCATCCATGCCAGACGGGCGACGGGATCGGCGGGCGTGTGCATCGACGAGCCCTCGAAGCCGTAGCCGTCGGACTTCTCGATCCCGAGGATCGCCTTGATGCCCGGGGGGATGAGGGTGTCGTCCGATGGTCGGTCCGCCTCGGGCACGAAGCGCACCAGGTCACCGGCGATGGCCCGGACGGTGGCGACGGTGGTGGAGTATTCGGGCAGGCGGGCGCGCAGACCGGGATACTCGTCCAGCCACGCCCGACCCGGCTCGAAGTGGGTGTCGATGTCGACGATGCTCATGGCGGTCTCCTTCAGGGCCAGGGGCGCATCCGGTCGGCGACCAGAGCGGAGGAGCGGAACTCGACCGATTCGGCCGAGTCGAGGACGGTCTCCTTGCGGAGGATCCGGTAGCCGTCGTCGGTCCGCCGGAGGGTCCAGCGCGAGATTCCCGTCGACATCACGTCGGGGCGTCCGCTGGTGATCCGACTCACGACGAGATACCCGGCGAGGTCGATCTCGTCGCCCCGCTCGGCGACGACGTGGAGGTTGGTCTGGTTGTGGCGCAGTGGATAGGGACTGTGTCGACGGTGGTCGATCGTCCATGCCAGTGAGGCCTCACGGCCGTGCTGGTCGGAACGGATGAAGTCCTCGTGCGGGTGGGTGCCCGTGTCGGTCCGTGAACTCGAGTGCACCTCGTCGTCGAGCAGCGGAGCCAGTCGATCGAGATGGCCCTCGTCGTAGTCGAACCACCAACGATTGACGAGCTCGATGGCGGCCCGGTGGTCGTGGGCGGTCATCGACTCAGCCGGCCATGGCGGTCACGGGAAGACGCGTCGGCCACTCGACGTCGGGGAGTGGCTGGGAGAACCGTTCGTATCTGGGCTCGGCGGTGGCCCGGTAGCGATCGGTGCTGTGCGTGCGGTCGGGGTCGTGTTCCGGGATCACCCGGTCGCCGAAGACCTCGAGCAGTTCGATCAACTCGTCGCGGTGCATGTCCTGTGGGAAGCCGAAGACGAGTTGGTCGCACCCGACGGACTTGTAGGACTCGAGCTGCTCGGAGACCTCCTCCGGATTGCCGACGAGCATGTACCCGCCGGCGATCATCTGGTCGAGGAACTCGTCGGGATCTCCGGTGCCGATGACGTCGCGCATGGAGACGGGCGCCGCCGGCCACGTAATGGCGTCGGGTGACTTGGGCATGGTGTCGTGGTACAGGTTGACCATCGTCACGAGGTAACCGCTCATGCGTTCGAGCGCGATGGCGCGTGCCCGGTCCCGGTCCTCGAGGCAGATGACGCCATTGGTCATCATCACGTTGTCGTTCTTGAACTGGCCGAGCGGTTCGGAGCAGTTCGCCACGGCTTCCTTGTAGGCGTCGATCCGACCCTTGAGGTTGTAGATCGGTTCGAAGTTGAAGGCGATGGCGCCGATTCCGAGCTCGCCGGCCCGGGCGAACGTCGGCGGATTGCCGCAGGCCACCCAGATCGGTGGATGGCCGGGACCGTAGGGCTTGGGCAGGACGTTGTGCGGAGTCGGCACCGTGAAGTGCTCCCCGTGGTGCACGTAGTCGACCTGCTCCCACATGCGCGGGATCTCGCGGACGACCTCCTCCCACTCGGGCTTGGTGGAGTCCTTGTCGAGGATGTTGAACGACGCCATCTCGTGACTGCCGGCGCCGCGACCCGTGCCCCACTCGAAGCGACGATCGGTCACGTGGTCGAGCATCGCGGCGCGCTCGGCGTAGCGCACCGGGTGCTCCTTGCGCGGGGAGAGGCTGTTGATGCCGGTGCCGAGGTGGATGTAGTCGGTCTGGGCCGCCACCCAACCCATGACCACCTCGGGTGCCGACATGTGGCTGTATTCGACCAGGCAGTGGTGCTCGCCGAACCACGCGTACTTCCAGTTGTGCTTGTCGGCGATGACGGCGTACTCCGCCTCGCGCATCAACTGGCGGTGCTCCCAGCCGGTGTCATGGGCGCCGGGTCCCGGGATGTAGCCGTTCAGGAAGATGCCGAATTCCACGTGATTCCCCCTTGGTCGTGGATCCCGAAATGTAACAGCGGTATCTGACCGCCGCTCGGACGGACTCGGATGTTCAGACGAACGACGAGTCGGCCGTGAGTCCCCGCTCGGGGAACTCCCCGTAGACCATCGGCTGCCAGTTGCCGATGCCGTGACCCCCGGCCGAGTCGGTGACCCGGACGACGGTGTCGCGGATCTGGTGGACCCGTCGGGCCGTCTCGGGGTCTGAGCAGTCGGGGATCCACTCCCCGTCGACGGCGAGATCGCCCATCCACTCCCCGTGATGGTGTCCGTCGAACCCGAAGTACTTCCCCGTGCCCAGATGGAATCCGGTGTCGGAAACGACCTCGACGTCGAGGCGCCGGGTCGAACCGTCCTCGAGGGTGAGTCGGACCGAGCCGCCGAGCAGTCGGCGATTCCGCGTGTCGTAGCGCAGGTCGGGCTCGGCGTTGACGAACTTCTCGAAGCGACCGTCCGCATGTTCGATGCCACCCATCACCGTGCGCGACTCGAAACCGGGGCCGGACATGAAGCCGAAGTTCAGGAAGATGCCGTACCGCTCGCCGTTCGGTCGCTCCAGCAACATGGGCGACCACGCGAACTCGTAGGAACCGGGAATCGTGGGCCGGGGCTCCATGTCGACGGGTTCGACGCCGACCCCGTAGCGGACACCCCACGAGTGATCACGCGTCGCCACCCACGAGCCGTGGTCCATCTCGTGGCGCTCGCCGTCGATCTCCACCCAGCCCGAGCACAGGCCGATCTGGTGGAAACGGACGAGATCGGCCGACACCCGGTAGCCCGTGCGCTGGTGGGTGCGGTCCTCGGTGCGACAGGGGAGCACGCCCTCGAACAGCCAGTCGAAGGCGATCGGTTGGGTTTCGTTCGGCTCCAGGACGAACCGGATGGCGTGGAGCGGTTCGACGATCTCGTAGCGGATCGGTCCGATGACGGTCAGTTCCGGTTCGGGATCGAGCCGTCGGCTGGCCCGCACGGTGATCTGCTCGACGCCCCGCGAGATGCCGGCGTAGGCGTCCATGACGTTGCGGTTGGTGTACTTCCCCAACCCGAATCCCAACTGCAGCGAGCCGTCCTTGGCCGCGGCCATTGCGCACACCTTCTCCGTCCAGGCCGGATCGGACACGCCCGTGTTGGCGAACGTCTCGGTCACCTGATGGCAGAACTGCTCGTCGGCGGCGATGAGCGGGCCGATCACGTGTTCCATGGCGGACTCCCTTCGGTCGGCTGCTCGAGGCCGTCGAGGAGCCGGGTCAGTGTGGGTAGCGGGTACAGCAGTGCCTCGGGGTCGTCGGGAGCAGTCGACTCCCCGAAGGCGATCGAGCGGTCGGTGGTGCGGATGGCGATGACGCTCTGATGGAGCGCCGTAAGGGTCACGAACCAGTCGAAGGCGCGCAGTGTGGTGCCCGCGGCCGCCTCGTAGCGACCGACGACGTCGTCGCGACGCAGGAGCGTCGGTACCCCGGGGAGCCCCCGAGCCTCGGCGCTGCGTTGGAACGACTCGGCGAAGTACACGAGCCACGCCACATCCAGCTCACGGGGTCCGACCGTCGTCATCTCCCAGTCGACGACACCGACGGCACGCCCGTCGCGCCAGATGATGTTCCCGATGCGCGCGTCGCCCCACAGGAGGACGTCGTCGTCGACGGCGGGCATCGAGCGCGCCACGATCTCGAACCCCCGCTCGATTGTGGGGAACGACCGACCCTTCGCCGCCCAGTCGAAGTGGCGGCGCACCGCCCCCACGTGACGTTCGAGCGCGCTGGTCTCCGACCCCTCGCTCCCGGCGCGCGCGGCGGCGACCAGACCCTCGGTCGGTGGCGCCGAGTGGATGGCGACGAGGACGTCGACGGCGTCGTGGGTCATCGTCGCCAGTCGGTCCGCCGGCAGTTCGGTCACCCAACTGCCCCAGGTGTAGGGCATGACGTCGGGCGGAACGTCGCCGTCGATGCGTTCCATCACGAAGAACGGGACCCCGATCGCTTCCCCGGTCGAGTCGGACCACAGGATCTCGGGGACCGGTGCGGTGGAGTGGTGGCGCACGACCTGCATCGCTTCGACCTGTCGGGCGAAGTCGTACGACTCGAAGATGGGAAAGGCGTCGGGGGTCGGCGGGAGACGCAGCACGACTCGTCGCGAGTGCGGCGCATTCGACGTCGACCAGTGGAGATCGAGCAGGAGCGAGTCACTGGAGAGACCGGCGCCGCTCGGACCCCCGTGGGACACGAGATGCGGTGGGTCCTCGGAACCGACCTCGCCCTGGAACCACACGCCGAACGCCTCGAGGACCTCCTGCGGGTCGCGGGTCGAGGTGCGCGGTCGGAGCATGGGTTACTTCTGCATGCCGCCGGAGACGGAGATCTCGTCGCCCGTGACGTACGAGGACGCGTCACTGGCCAGGTACAGCACCGGTCCGACGATCTCGCGGGCGTCGGCCACCCGCTTCATGAGGGTGCCGTTGGCGATCATGTCGGTGAAGCCCGGACGCACGCGTTCGGCCCCCTGCACCATCTCGGTGTCGAAGGGGCCCGGACACAGGGCGTTCACCCGGATGTTCCACGGCGCCCACTCCTGGGCCATCGACTTGGTGAGATTGATGAGCCCTGCCTTCGAGGATCCGTAGGCGCACACGTTGGAGCCGCCCGAGTACGCGGCCATGGTGACGATGTTGACGATGGAGCCGCCACCGTGGTCACGCATGACGGGTGCCACCTGTTGGGCCATGCGGAGCGGACCTTCGAGATTGACGGTGAACATCTTGCGCCAGTACTCGAGCGTCATCTCCGACACCGTGGTGGGGGCCGGGTTGATGCCGGCATTGTTGACGAGCACGTCGATGGTGCCGAAGCGCGCCACCACTGCGTCGACGAACGCCGGTATGCCGTCCCAGTCGCCGACGTGGCAGGCGAGACCGAGCACCTCGACGCCCGTCGACTCGGCGACCTCGGTGGCGACGGCGTCACACAGTTCCTGCTTGCGCGAACTCACCACGACCCTGGCGCCCGCTTCGGCGAGACCCTGCACCATCGCCCGCCCGATGCCCTTGGTCGAGCCGGTCACGACTGCGACCTTGCCGGTGAGGTCGAGCAGTTCCTTCGCGGTCATGGGCGTGCTCCGATTCGATCGTCCCGGTGGGATAACGACGTTACATCACGACCGGCGGGGACGGCGCTCGACGCCGACCTCGCGAGGTGTGAGCAGGAGCGACTGGCCGAAGCGGGCGGCCAACTCTCCCCACGACTTCTTCGAGTGCGGCTCGATCCCGAAGGCCTCGAGCACGCCCAGTCCCACCTCGACCGCCCAGGTGTGGAGGACGGCGTCGTGGATGTCGACCGACGGATCGATCCCCAACTGGTCGCGGTTCGCCTCGTAGCCGGCGATCCATGCCTCGAGATGCACGAGTTGCTCGTTCCGCACCTGCTCGCGAGTCTCCGGATCGGTGTGGGAGGCGGCCGCGCCCTCGACGATCAGTGCCCGCATCTGGCGCCGCTTCGGGTACTCGGCTGCCAGCATGCGCAGCGTGTCGACATGGACGGGCCCGTCGCCCGTGGCGAACTGCCGCGACTCGAGATCCGTCGTCGTCCGCAGTCCGATGGCCGCGGCGAGGAGATCGGCCTTGTTCCGGAAGTGGCCGTAGATGGCGCCCGTCGTCATCGAGGCCTGACGGGCGACGTCGCGGATCGAGGTCTGGGCGTAGCCGCGGTTGGCGAACAGTTCGGCGGCGAGACCGATCAGGGCGCGACGGGTGGCCTGCGCCTTGTCGCTCGGACGCTCGGCACGGGCTCGGTTGGCCGACTCGGTGGTCGGCCCGGTGGTCGACGTCGACTTCTTCGGTGGCACGGGCACTCCTCGTGGTGCGATCGTTCCCATCTTCGTGCACCCGGTCGCCGTCGTGCAGGACCTCGCTCGGCGAGGATAACGCTGGTACATTCCCGCTCCGGTCGATCCGAAGGGGGAACGATGATCTCGAGCGCCGACGTGCAGGGACTGCTCAACCACTGGTGGTTCGCCTACGACAACGCCCTGTTCGACGAATGGAACGACATGTGGACCAGCGACGCGCACTTCTCCTGCCGCAGCGATACGGGGAAGACGGCGTTCGAGGAGTTCGTCACCGCCGATGCGCAGGGCCTCGATGCGGTCATTGCGTGGCAGACCGATCATCGGCTGCGCAGTCCGCATCCTCTGCGCCATGGCGGCGAGAACATCCACGTCACCAGCGCCACCGTCGCGGGAGCGGACTTCCGTTCCTACATCCGGGTCAGTCAGATCGTGGGTGGCCAGGTGTCGAACCTTTCGACCGGCATCGTCCACGGTCGGGTGGCGATCGAGGACGGCCGGTTGAAGATCGCCGATCTGAACGTGGTGCTCGACACCGAGGACTCGACCGTGCTGGCGACGAAGGGGATCGCACCCGGAACCCCGTCGTGAGCGAGCAGTCGGACGCCGACAAGGCGCTCGCGCTCGAGAACATGGAGGCGTTCCGGACCGCTGATCAGCCCGAGTTCCGTCCGTCGTCGGCGCGCTGGTACCAGTCGGTGGTCGGTGCGATCGTGTAGGTCGACAGCAGCGTGCGGATGAACGACTGGTCGTGGAACGGATCGTTCTCGTCCGGGGTCTCACAGGCGACTCCCCGACGGGCCAGATCCTCGAGGAACGTCTCGATGATGCGATCCCGGGTGATGTCATCGGAGTGGTCCATGACCTTCTTGGCCTCGTCGCGGTCCATGTAGACCTCGGCGTTCCAGTGCACGAGGAAGCGGATGTTGGTCGGCTCGTAGGTGCGTACGACCTCTCCGTCGGTGGTGATGGCCCAGTCGTCCGTCGCTGGCCGGTAGCCGAACATCGAGCGGTGGGCCAGTCCGGTGATGTCGCGCTCGTCGGGTCGGCCCACCGGGTCACCGCGATGGAACATCAACTCGTTCTGGACGACGACACCCTTGTTCCACATCGGGTGCTCGATCCGAGCAGGTTGTCCGTGGGGACCGTCCGGCCAGTAGGTGAAGGTCCCCTCCTCGCCCAACCAGAACCAGGTGATCACCTGGGCCATCTTGAGGACGTGGTCGGTGAACAGCCCGGACTTGCCCATCAGGTTCTGGATCCACACGGGGGTGTCGGCGATGGTCGCGCCCCGGAAGGACACGGCGTCGAGATGGGCGTTCAACCCGCTGTGGGCCGGCCCTCCGATGTTGAACAGCATCAACGTCGGCTTGGCGTAGTCGGCCCCCCAGTAGCGCTTGGCCCTCTCGATGAAGTCCGGGTTGTAGAAGCAGTCGTGGATCTCGGGATACCAGCAGCACGAGTTCTCGGCGAGGAACCCGCGGAAGTTGGCGGTGGCGATGTCGTCGAGCGTGAGGCCGTGGTTCTCCGGCACGATGCCGCTCGACGTGGCGATGAGCTCCTCGACGGTGGAGAAGTGGTGGGCCGTGATGGTGGGCCACGGACCGTGATCCTTGACCACACCGAGGAGACGGGAGTGCTGATCGGCCGTGTAGGGCGCGTCGAACACCACCGGAGGAGCGGCGGGTCGGAGCACGGCATTCAGGTCGAGCGGCTCTGCGGTGGTCATCGGGCCTCCTCGGGCGGACGGACGACGTCGAAATGTAACGGTGTTCTACCATGGGGCCATGTCGACACGCATCGGGAACGTGGCGTTGTGGGTCTCCGACCTCGACCGCTCGGAGCGATTCTGGACGGAGGGGCTCGGTCTCGACGTGCAGGCCCGGATCGACACGCCCGACGTGCGGGAGGTGCTGGTGGGCTCGCCCGAGGGGGGCTCCCAGGTGCTGCTGTCGAAGGCGACGATGGCGACCGAGGAGAACCGCCCCCGGCCCGACGGCATCTGGAAGGTCTTCCTCGACGTCGACGACGTGCACGCGGCGTTCGACCGGGCCCTGGCCGCCGGCGCCACACCGGACCACGAGCCGTTCGTCCTCGAGTTGCCGACGCTGACGATCACCCTCGCCTTCGTGCGCGACCCCGACGGCTACCTGATCGAGATGGGGCGCCGGGTCTGACGCCGGGCGCCCGTCGCTCGGACGCCGACTACCGTTCGGGCGTCGACTGCAGGGGGAGCGGGAGGAGCGCGATGCACGATTTCGAACCTTCGAGGACCTGGACGGACTACGGGCCCTACCTGGCTGCGGCCGCCACTGCTCGTCAGCGGCGCATGTTGACGCTGGTCCAGGCTCACGCCCGGGCCGAGGTCGAACGCGACCTCGACGGGCTCATGGCCACCTTGGTGGCCGAACCGTCCTATCGCTTCTGGATCATGGGCAAGGACCTCGGCCCGAAGGGGTACGACACGGTGCGCGGGTACTACGCCGACTACGTGGCCGGTGGCGGTGCGGTGCTGGAGTCGACCATCGAACGACTGGTCGTCGACGACTCGGTCGTCGTGCAGGAGGGGTGGATCCGCAACCTCCTCCCGGCCGCCGTGGCCCGGCGACGCGGCTACCCGGTGCCCGACGATGTCGAGCATGTGCTGGTCCGGTTCCGCAGTCTCGTGCTGTGGCCCTTCGACGACGGCGACGACGAGTCGTGTCTGTTGATCGGTGAGGACTCCTACGCGCCCCTCGACCTCGAGGCGTGGGAGCCGGTGGCCGAGGCCGATCTGCCGCAGTACTACCTCGACTACCTGGCCGAGATCGGTCTGCACGCCGGGGCGAGGTGAACTCCTCGGTCCCCACCGAGGCCCGAGTTCCGACCGAAGGTTCGGTGCCGGCCCGCGCCGGGTTGGTGCTGGTCACACTCATCACCGTCGCCACCGTCGCCAACCTCAACCTCTCGGTGGCCAACATCGCCCTGCCCGACATCGGTCGACACTTCGACGCGTCACAGGTCGAACTCAACGCCGTCGCCGTCGGCTTCTCCCTCGGTCTGGCCGCCACCGTGCTGTGGTTGGGCGCACTCGGTGATCGCTACGGCCGTCGATCGATGCTGCTCGGCGGGCTGGTGCTGTCGGTGCCGGCCAGCCTCGTCGCCGGCTTCGCGCCCGATGTCCTCGTGCTGGCCATCGCCCGGATCGTCGGCGGTGTCGCAGCCGGAATGGCCTTCCCCACCACCCTGGCGTTGATCACCGCGCTGTGGTCGGGTCCGGCGCGGACCCGACCCATCGCCCTGTGGTCGGGGATCGGCGGGGCCACGATGGCGTTCGGGCCGCTCGTCGCCGGTGGTCTGCTGCTCCACTTCTGGTGGGGATCGGTCTTCCTCGTCACCATCCCGCTCGCCGTCGTCGCCTTCGTCGCCTCGCTCCTGCTGCTACCGGCGCACGTCAACGAGTCCTCCGGTTCGGTCGACAACGTCGGTGGTGTGCTGTCGGTGGTGATGGTCGGCGCGGCGGTGATCTCCATCACCATCGCGCCGGAGCCCGGCCTGCTCACGGCATCGGCCGTGATCGCCGTGATCGCCGTCGTGGCCGTCGTCCTGTTCGTGCGGCGGCAACGTCGCGTGTCCGAGCCCCTCTACGACCTCCGGGTGGCGGCGCGTCGCACGTTCTGGGTGGCCGCCGTGGCGGGGATGTTGGTGTTCGGCGCGTTGGTCGGGGCGATGTTCATCGGACAGCAGTACATGCAGAACGTGCTCGGGTACTCGACGTGGAGCGCCGGGTTGAGCGTGCTCCCGGCGGCGGTGTTCATGGTCGTGGGGGCCCCCGTCTCGGCCCGGTTGATCGAGTGGAGGGGCTCACGAGACGCACTGTTGGTCGGGTTCGTCATCGCCGGCCTCGGGTTCGTCGTGATGATCCTGCTGTGGCGGGACACCGCCTCGGCCGTGGTGGTCGGTCTCGGGTACTCGTTGCTGGGACTCGGCGTGGGCATCGCCGGGCCCCCGGCGTCGCGGTCACTCACCGAATCGGTTCCGGTCGACCGGGCGGGGATGGCCTCGGCCACCGCCGACCTGCAGCGCGACCTCGGCGGCGCGATCCTGCAGTCGATCCTCGGCGCCATCCTCACCGCCGGGTACGCCGTGGCGTTCCGGGCCCAGATCTCCTCGGCACAGACCACGATCTCCGACGCCGTGACCACCCAGTTGACGAAGTCGTACTCGGGCGCGGCGACCATCGCTGAGCAGTACCCGCAGTACGCCGACCAGATCATCGCCGCGGCGCGCCAGTCGTTCGTCGACGGCCAGCACCTCGCCTATGGCGTGGGCATCGTGGCCATGGTGATCGGTATCGCCGTCGTGTGGTTCGGCTTCCCGGCCAAGGAGCGGGAGAACGAGATGGTGTCGGACTACGACCGAGCCGACGCGCCCGCCTGATCCGGGCCCGACTCGGTTCCGACTCAGCTCAGCGGAGCAGGGTTCTTGCGGGCGCCCGGCGTGTAGGTCACCGGCATGTGCTTGACGCCGCCGATGAAGTTCGACCGCAGGATGTCGACGTTGCCGGCCAACTGCATGTCCGGGGCCATCGAGTGCTCCCGGTGTCGTCGTGTCGTACGAGATAACGACGTTATCTCACGACCGCGACGCACGACGCTTCGACCGCGCGACCCCGACCTCCGACGGTGCCAGGAGGAGGGAGTGACCGAAGCGGGCCGCGAGGTCGCCCCACGACCTCTTGGAGCGCGGCTCGATACCGAACGCCTCGAGCACGCCGAGACCGACCTCGACCGCCCACGTGTGCAGGACGGCGTCGTGGATGTCGATGGATGGATCTTTTCGAGTTCCTCGCGGTTGGCCTCGTAGCCGGCGATCCACGAGCCGAGGTGCGCGAGCTGTTCATCGCGGACATGGTCGCGGGTCTCGGGATCGGTGTGGGATGCCGCCGCAGCCTCGACGATGAGGGCACGGAATTGGCGCCGCTTCTGGTAGTCGGTCGCGATCTTCCGGAGCGACTGGATGTGGACCGGTCCTGGACCCCTCGCGAAGACCTGTCCTTCGAGATCGGTCGCCGTTCGCAGTTCGATCGCCGCCGCGAGGAGGTCGGCCTTGTTGCGGAAGTGGCCGTAGATCGCCCCGGTGGTCATCGACGCCTGACGGGCGACGTCACGGATGGACGTCTGTGCGTACCCGCGGTTGGCGAAGAGTTCGGCGGCGAGCCCGATGAGGGCGCGGCGGGTCGCTTGTGCCTTGTCGGTGGGGCGCTCGGCGCGGGCCGACGTCTTCGACGCCTTCTTGTCCCGCTGTGTGCTGGTGGTCTTCGTCGTGGCCACGGGACCTCCCTGATGGTGGCGCCTCGACAGTCTCGCCGATGACCGTGGTTCTCTCGGAGTGGGTGCTCGTCAGGGCCGGGGGCTGTGTCGGCGACCGAACGAATAGGCGTCGGGCCAGCCGCTCTCCGCGAGGTTCTGCTCCTGCCCGGCGATCACCTTGGCGAGGTCCGAGGGCTGCCATCCGTCGATGAGGTCTCTGCCCGAGAGATCGCGGACCGGACGTTCGAATTCGAGAAGGAGTTGGAGACTGAATGCGATGCGTCCGGTGAGGATCGAGGGATCGCCGGTGCAGAGTGCGAGAGCGGCTTCCGCCATCGTCTCGAGTGGCTCGAACATGGGACCACTGATCCAACCGGCCTCGATGAGTGAGGGCGTGGCGATCGCGGCCTGCGGAGTGAGCGCGTTGACCGCGATTCCCTCGCCGTAGGTTTCACTCGCAGCCGCGACGGTGAGTCGGTTGAGGGCGGCCTTCGATGCGCCGTACTGGAACCCTCCGGTGGCGGGCTTGTTGCTCGGGAACGGCGGACCGGGAGGAAGTTCGGCGGCGAACGACGTGAGGTTGAGGATCCAACCCCGTCGGCGCTGGCGCATGCCTCCGATGACGCCCTTCATGAGTTCCCACGGTGCCCAGAGGTTCACTTGCAGGTTGCGCTCGAGGTCGTGCTGCGTCACTTGGTTGAACGGGACGTAACCGTTGACCGCAGCGTTGTTGACGAGGACGTCGACCGGTCCGAGTTCGGCCTCAACCCGCTCGACCAGTGTCGTTCGACCTCCGTCGGGATCCGCGAGGTCGAGTGGGATGACGAGACAGGTGCCGCCGGCGCGCTCGATGCGGTCCCTCGTCTCCTCGAGCCCATCCACGCTGCGTGCGGTGATCGCGACCTTCGCGCCCTCGGCGGCGAGGCGCAGTGCGATCGCGGTCCCGGTGCCGCCCTTGCTCGCGCCCGTGACGATGGCCGTCACACCGGCGCATGCATCACCTCTCATCGCGGGATGTCCTTCCACGGGATGTCCTTGTCGACCCGCGAATCCCCCGGAAGAGCGAGCACCCGTTCGCCGAGGATGTTGCGCATGATCTCGGATGTGCCACCCTCGATCGTGTTGGCGCGGGTCCGCATGAATCGGCCGGTCGCAGTCGTGCTCCATCGTGATGCTCGAGTCATCGGGTACCCCTCCTCGTGCAGCATCCCGCGAGCGCCGGAAATGTCGACCACGCACTCGTAGATCCTCTTGGAGAGTTGTGCCGATGCAAGTTTCGTGACCGAGCCCTCTGGTCCGGGGTTGCCCGATACCGCCGCCGCCTTCGCTCGCAGATTCGTGAGTCGCACTACCTCGGCATCGATCCACAGGCGAGTGACGCGATCTCGATGCACCGCTCGTTCGGCAGTCGCGAACTCGTGTTTGACGCTGAGCCATGTGTTGAGGAGATCGGCGATGTGGCCCGAACCCCGAGGAGCGGGCGGACCGGAGAGCGCGACGCGCTCGTTCATGAGCGTCGTGGTCGCCACTCGCCAACCGTCACCCTCTGCACCGAGACGCAGCGAGTCATCGATGCGCACATCGGTGAGGAACACCTCGTTGAACTCCGCCTCGCCAGTCATCTGGAACAGTGGTCGGATATCCACTCCCGGCGCGTGCATGTCGCAGATGAAGTAGCTGAGCCCATTGTGCTTCGCGACGTCGGGGTCCGTGCGGGTGAGCAGGAGTCCGTAGTTCGAGACGTGTGCGAGGG
>VERC01000190.1 GCA_018882825.1 Acidimicrobiia bacterium
TCGCCACACGACGCCCGAGCACAATCGGGCGGCGCGCACGGTGTGTTCGATGGCCCACGTCTTGGGGATGGCCTCGGCCACCACGAACACGACGATCACGTTGACCACCGTGGCGATGAGCACACCCCAGCCGCCGAACATCCACTCACTCACGATGCCGATGAGCGTGGCCTGCACCAGCTGGCACACCAGCACCACCAGCAGCACGACGTTGAGGAACTGTTCGGGGTGTTCGACGAGAGCGACGAGACGACGGGTGCCGAACCCGCCCTCGGCGGCGATGGCCCGGGCCCGGGCCCGACTCAGTCGCAGCAGCGACGTCTCGGCCATCGACAGGAAGATCGAGGCCACGAACAGCACGACGATGCCCACGATCATCCAGATCTCGGTCGGTCCGAGGGTGGCGGCGAACACGGTCATCGCCACGGATCGGCGGCCAACGGCCCGTGATGGGCGGCCAGCAGTGCCTGTTCGCGCGCCCACATGGCGGCGCGCTGTTCGTCGGTGGCGTGGTCCATGCCCAGCAGGTGCAGGATGCCGTGCACCAGCAGCAGGGCCAGTTCGTCGTCGAGCGAACCGGCGTGCTCGGGTGCGTTGCGTTCGGCCACGGCCGGACACACCACCACGTCGCCGAGCAGCAACGGCAGTTCCTCGGGATCCTCCCCGCGATCCGGACCGGGGCCACCGCTGTCGGGCCAACGGCCGGCGGGATCTGGTTCTCCGTCGATGGGGAAGGAGAGCACGTCGGTGGGACCGTCGTGCTCCATGAACCGTTGGTTGAGGTCGGTGATCGTCGTCTCGTCGACGAACAGCACCGACAACTCGCACTCACCGGACACGCCCTCGTCGGCCAGCGCGGCCAGCGCCAGGCGTTGCCAACGGGTCACATCGATGGCGACGGCCGACTGCTCGTCGGACACGAACACCGTCACCTCACCGTCGACCGGTCCTCGCCGACGGCGCATGGAGGCTCGTGGAGGGCCGCTCACGCCTTCTGCGCGTTCTCGTACGCCTGCACGATGTCCTGCACGATGCGGTGACGCACCACGTCGCCGGCGGTGAGTCGCACCCACTCCAGACCGTCGATGCCCTCGAGCACCGACTCGAGTCCGAGCAGTCCGCTGCGTCCACCCTGCACGTCGACCTGGGTGGTGTCGCCGGTGATCACCACCTTGGAGCCGAAACCGATGCGGGTGAGGAACATCTTCATCTGTTCCGGGGTGGTGTTCTGCGCCTCGTCGAGGATGATGAACGATCCGTTGAGCGTGCGACCACGCATGAAGGCGAGCGGCGCGACCTCGACGGTGCCGCGCTCGAGCAGACGTTGCGCGCCCTCGGGTTCGACCATGTCGTAGAGCGCGTCGTACAACGGACGCAGGTAGGGGTCGACCTTGGCCATGAGATCGCCGGGCAGGAACCCGAGTCGCTCCCCGGCCTCGACCGCGGGACGGGTGAGGATGATGCGATCGACTTCCTTCGACTGCAGCGCCTGCACCGCCATGGCCACCGCCAGCCACGACTTGCCGGTGCCGGCCGGTCCGATGCCGAAGGTCACGATGTTGTTGCGGATGGCGTCGATGTAGCGCTTCTGTCCGCTGGTCTTGGGTCGCACCATGCGTCCGCGCGCGCTGCGCATCACGTCGGTGGCCAGCACCTCGCTCGGGCGTTCGTCGGCCCGCACCATGTCGATGCTGCGACGCAGTGACGGGGCGTCGAGCACCTGGCCGCGCTGGAGCAGCACGATCATCTCCTCGAACAGACGGGCCACCATGGGCGCCTGCTCGCCGGCGATGGTGATCTCGTTGCCCCGCACCAGCACGTCACAGGTCGGGAAGGCGTCCTCCACCATGCGCAGCAGTTCGTCCCGGGTTCCGAGCAACCCGGCCATGAGGTGGTTGCCGGGGACGTGGACGATGACGGAGGTGCTGGGCATGTGGACCCGAAGCCTAGAAGAGTCGGACGGCCCATCCTCCGTGCGCCCCCGAGGGACACCATCGGGCCATGGACGACGAATTCGACCGACTGCTGCGCATCGCCCGAGCCGACGACGCCACCCGGTCACGGGCCAGCGTGGTGGCCCTGCGCGAACTGGCGGCCGAGGAGGCGACCATCCTCGGGGTGCTCCACGACCTGGCCGATCGGCGGGGACGGGTACGACTGATCGGGCGGGGGATGACACGAGTCGGGATGGTGCACGAGGTGTGGAGTGGCGGTGTGGTGCTGGTCGGCGCCGGCGCCGGCGCCGGGGTCGAGGTGCTGGTCCGGGCGACGGCCATCGATGTCGTCGGCAGTCCCGACGGGTGTCGGCTGCACGGTGACGAGCGGTCGACGCCGGAACGATCCTGGGCCGCACTCGTGCACGATCGCGTCGAACCGTCCCACGAGGTGGAACTGGCCGTGAACGGCGTGACGATGCGAGGCCGGATGCTGTCGATCGGCACCGAGGTCGCCGTGGTGCTCGGCGCCGACGGGACGACGAACTACGTGCGGACCGACTCCATCGACTCGGTGGTCATCACCTCGGACCGCTGACGCTGATCCTGCGCATCCATCTCGGAGTGCCCACTCGCACCCTGCACCGTGCCCTCGCGCAGTGAGCCGGGTTCGATGCGACAGGAGACCACGAACTGCTCGAGGTCGGCGCGCTTGACGCGGATCACACGGCCGAACCGGTAGGCGGGCAGACGCCCTTCGTCGATGAACCGGTAGAGGGTGCGCGACTGCACGCCGAGCATCTCCGCTGCCGTCGCCGTGCTGAGCCATTCGATCGTCGTGTCCATGCGACGGGGACCATACGGAACTGCGCCGTCGCAACGAATGGGTCGTCGGACCCCTTCCGGCGAGACCGCGTCATCCGTACCGTCCGCCGCCCACAGTCCCCCACAGGCACGGAGGTCGACCGAGATGCGCGGTCGCAACACGTCAGCACCGAGGAACGATTCCGCGCCCACCGATCAGGAGCGGGTGACGCGCACCGACCGCACGGTGCGTCGCCCCGGACGCGCCCCGTCGCGGCGGGCCATCCTCGGGGGACTCCTCGTCGCTCTCGCCGCCATGCTCACGTGGACGACGATCCGGTCCGCCGGTCAGCGACCCGGCCGCGACATCGTCGTCGCCACTCGCACCATCGCCCCCGGAGAGCGCATCGACGCGTCGTCGGTCACGGTGCGCACCGTGGTGATGGACGCCGACCTGGCGGCCCACGACTTCTCGTCGCCCTCGCAACTCGTCGACGGTGTGGCCCTCGCCCCCATCGCCGAGGGCGAGGCCGTCGCCCGGAGCGCCGTGCTGGCCGACCCGAGCGGGGAGAAGCTGCGGCAGTTCTCCTTCCCGGTCGACCGCGATCGCGCGCTCAACGGTGACCTCCGGGCCGGGGAACGTGTCGACGTCATGGCCACGTTCGGCTCGGGCGTCGAGTCGACCACCACGGTGATCGCCCGCGACGCACTGGTGCTGCGGGTGGCCGAGCAACGCACGGGCTCACTCGCCGCCTCCGGCAAGTTGATCGTCACCCTCGGACTGGCGTCGGCCGATCAGGTGCTCGACGCCGTGCACGCATCCCAGGTGGCCGACCTGACGGTGGTGCGCTCCACGCTCGCCGCTCGCACCGAGTCGGCGCGCAACTCGACCACCGGCCCTTCCACGCGTGCGAGCGTCGGAGCGCGCTCATGAGCGCCGAACACTTCGTCGTCCTCGGCGTGGCCCGGGCCCGGGCCGAATGGTTGGCCGCGGTGGGTCGCTGGGCCACGGCGTCGGCTCTGCCCATCGAGTTCATCCGCTGTGTGTCCGTCGACGAGGTCAGGGCCCGACTGTCGACCGACCGTCGTCATTCGGCGGTGCTGCTCGACGAACGGTGCGTCGGTGTCGACCGCGATCTGCTGGGCGCTGCCCGTGAGGCGGGGTGCGCGCCGATCATCGTGTGCGGATCGACACCGTTGCGCGACTGGGTCGGACTGGGGGCGGCAGGCACCCTCACCGAACCGGTGGACCGCACGACCCTCGGCGCGGCATTGCGCGAGCACGCCGCGCCGATCGACCGCGGTCATCGTGCGGTGGCGACCATCGCGTCGGGCACGTCGTTCGGCCGACTGGTGACGATCACCGGTGCCGGCGGCACGGGAACGTCGTTGACGGCCATGGCCCTCGCCGCGCACTTCGCCACCATCGAGGACGTCGCTCTCGTCGACGGTGCCCTCGATGCCGATCAGGCACTCCTGCACGACCTCGGCGATGTGCTGCCCGGTCTTCCCGAACTCGTCGACGTCCACCGCACGTCGACACCGACGACGGTCGAGGTGCGCGCCGCCCTGTGGCACTGCCCCGATCACGGTTACGACGTACTCCCCGGTCTGCGCCGACACCGTGACTGGGCGACCATGCGGCGCCGCAACCTCGCCGCCGCGATCGCCTCGGTGCGCAGCGCCTACGGACTCGTCATCGCCGACGTCGACCTCGATCCCGAAGGCGAGACCGACACGGGTTCGGCCGATGTCGAGGATCGCAACGCGCTGTCACGGACACTGCTCGGCGACGCCGACGTCGTGGTGGTCACCGCCCGCCCGGGCATCAGTGGAGTGCGCCGATTGCTGCGCAACATCGTCCTGTTGGACGAGCACGGCATCGAACTCGAACGAGTCGTCCCCGTGATCATCGGTGCGCCGCGCAACACCGCGCGCCGCTCGGAGTCGACGAGGGCCATCGTTCGCCTGCTCGACGAGTGCAGACCGGGATCGTCGGTGGCCACCCCGGTGATGGTGGCCATCCGTCGAGACCTCGAACCGTTCCTCCACGACGGCGCACCGCTGCCACCGTCGGTGGCCGGCTCGGTCGGCGCGGCCGTCGACGTGGCCCTGCGCACGGTCACACCGCGGATGCCGAAGAGCGACTCGCCGGTGCGGATCGTGCCCGGCCATCTGGGGAGGACAGCATGAGCGTCGCACCACTGCTCGAGGTGGAACAGGCCGTGCAACGACGGGCCAAGTCCGACGAGCTGGACCTGGCCATCGCCGATG
>VERC01000191.1 GCA_018882825.1 Acidimicrobiia bacterium
GGCGGTTCCCGATCCGCGCAATCACCTCGCCCTGACCCGCGACCTCACCGGTGAGGTCGCGGGTCAGGGCGAGGTGATTGCGCGGATCGGGAACCGCCTCCACGATCGACCACAGGGCGGCGTCGGCACCAGCCGGGAGACGTTCGTCTCGGGGCAGCGGGGCGCGCCGAGCGATGGCGCGTCCGGCCGAATTCACCGACGAGATGAGGGCGGCCAGCAGAACCACAGCGAGAAGCACAGCTGCGATCAGGAGCGTCATGACGCCAGAAAATAGGACCGCGGCGCGCGGCGGTGGTGGACCCTCCGGGATGCCTCAGCGACGGGAACCGCGCACCGATCCCGTCATCTTCCCGCCCGGCTCGTAGGCCAGGCAGCCGAACGTCTGCACGCCCCGGCCGAACTGCTCGGGCGAGGGGAGGATCCATCCGATCTCCAGTGCCGATTCGGGGTACCCGATGCCGACGAAGGTCTCGAAGGTCGACGGGCAGCGTTTCCGGGCGACGGCGGCCAGTTGCTCGAGGGTGGGCGCCGGATCCCGGGGGAGGCCGGCATCGAGGACGGCCATCACCTCGTACTGGTGGGGGAGGTCGCAACCCAGACGGAGGATGACGTCCTTGTCGGACTTCTGGGTGGCGTCCTGTGCGGGGGTGGCGCGGGTGGTGACGGCTCGGCCGGTGGCCATCGAGCGAAGGTCGATGCAGTCACCCACGCTCGGCCCGTAGACATAGGACAGGCGTCCGACACCGGATTCGGGTTCCATGGTGGTCGACGTCGTCGATGCCGTGGGCGCCGGGGCCGTCGTCGTGGTCACCGCTCGGTCGGCCGGTTTCGACGAAGTGGTGCACGATGCGAGGGCGACGACGATCGCCACCGACATGGAGCCGAGGGCGCAGACGCGCCGGATCCTCCGCGTCGTGCGTCGTGGACGGCGGAGCGTGGTGAGGGGCATGGCGGTCCTGATCAGTACGAGGCGGGGAGGAGGCGGGCGACATCGGTGAACGTCGTGAACAACAACAGGAGCACGATCGGTGTTCCGACGGCGTAGGCCGCCCAGGTGGGGATCCGCGACGATCGACGCGCTGCGTACCAGACACCGAACCAGACGAGCACGGTGAGGAACGACCACAGGATGGCCGGCGCCCATGCGTCGGGGTCACCCCCGGCCAGTGGGTCGATGGTGGCGTCGGTCGTCACCGCTTCGACGTAGTGCGGAACGGGTGTCGGCGGGGCCGGTGAGGAGCTGAGGGTGGCGGTCACCACGATCCGTTGCGCCGCGGAGTACTTCGGGTGACAGGCCATGAGCGTGAGACGCGAACCCTCGGCGGGTTCGAGGATCCCGACATCGTTGGGTCCGACCACGACGTACCCGCGGGTGCGGCCGGCGGCGTCGGTATGGGGGTCGACGACGTAGTCGAAGGTGCCCTGGAGGGTGGTGACGGTGACGGGATCGCCGGGTTGCAGTTCGTCGAGTCGATTGAACGGCGCACCGTAGGTGGTGCGATGTCCGGCGATGGCGGCATTGCCGGGTTGGCCGGGCATCACCGTCTGGGGGAAGTGACCGGGTCCGTCGCGCAGCAGCGACAGGTCGACACCCTGGACGACGATGTGGTCCGAGTCGATCGTGGGCAGTTGCAGCCGACCGATGGGGTCACCCAGTTCGGGAACGGGGATCTCGACGGGCACCTCTGCCGGGCCCGGGGACGAACCTCCGGGTCCGCTGGTCGGGGCGACCTCGGACAGTCGCTCGGTGAACGACGAGTCGAGTCGGTCCTGGGCGCGGGCCGTGGAGAGACCGGTCCCCCAAAGTTGGTAGGCCACGAACAGCAGGATCACGACACCGGCCCGGATCATGAACCGACCGATCGCTCCCACGACGCGCCACCACTGCACGGGCCGACCCTAGTGACGGCCCCGCTTGGTCCGATCGCGGATCGGGTGGCTACGGTCGGGGCGCTCCATGGCGATTCCCGCTCCCCCTCCGACCGACGGTGCCGGTCGCGCCGACGGCGCCACCGGTTCCGGACCGGTGGTCCACCTCCGCGGTGCGGTCGCCCTCCTCGGCCGGTTCCCGGCATTGGCCGGTGTCGATCTCGAGGTCGCGCCCCGCCGCATCGTGCTGCTGCGGGGTCCCAACGGCGCCGGGAAGACCACCTTGTTGCGGGCCCTGGCCGGGCTGGTGCCGATCACCGCCGGCGAGGCGACCGTCCTCGGCCTCGACCTGCGCGCCGATCGGCGCGCCGTGCGGCCCCGGGTCGGGCTGCTGGCCCACGGCGCCGGGTTGTACGACGAGTTGACGGTGGCCGACAACGTGCGGTTCTGGACCCGGGCCGCCCACGCCGATCGGGCCGACGCCGAGGCGGCGATGGGTCGACTCGGTCTCGACGGTCGCCTGCGTGATGTCGTCGTCGGTCGTCTGTCGACCGGTCAACGTCGACGGGCCTCGTTCGCCTGCCTCGTCGCTCGTCGCCCCGAACTGTGGCTGCTCGACGAGCCCCATGCCGGCCTCGACCGGGACGGTCGCGATGTGGTCGACGCCATCGTGCGCGAGGCATCGGCGGCCGGCGCCACGGTCGTCCTCAGCTCACACGAACTCGATCGATCGATCGCCCTGTCCGACGAGATCGTCACCCTGACCGGAGGGGTCGTCAGCGGCGTCGGAGCCGATGATGTGGGCTGATGCCTGGCTGCTGGCCGCCAAGGATCTGCGCATCGAGTTCCGCTCGCGCGTCGCGCTCAACCAGGTCCTGCCCTTCGCCCTGCTGGTGCTGGTGCTGTTCGCCTTCGCCCTCGATCCCGACCGCGGTCTGCTGGAGAGGGCGACACCGGGTCTCTACTGGGTGGCCGTGCTGTTCAGTGCCCTGCTCGCCCTGGGCCGGTCGTTCTCGGTGGAATCGGCCGATGGGGTCCGTGACGCCCTCCGCCTGTCCGGCATCGCCCCGGTGGCCATCTGGCTGGGGAAGGTCCTGTCGGTGACGCTCCAGCTGCTGGTGCTCGAGATGCTGCTCGGGGTGGGGATCATCGTCCTCTACGGCACGGCGGTGACGGGGTGGCCCCTGTTGCTCATGACCGTCGTCGTCGCCACCGTCGCCATCGCCGCCGCCGGTACCCTCTACGGCGTCGTGGCGGCCGGGCTCAGGGTCCGGGAGACCCTCCTGCCGCTCCTCGTCCTGCCGGTGCTCGCACCGGTTCTGATCGGATCGACCCGAGCCTTCGAGGCAGCCCTCGGTGGCACCCCTTCCGAGGGGTGGCCGTGGGTCGGGCTCATGAGTGTGTTCGCAGCGGTGTACGTGGTGGCTGGAGCCCTCGGGTTCGGCCCCCTGATGGAGGAGACGTGACGATCGAGACCGACGCCCCCGACGACGTCGTCGATCCCGGTCCCCTCACGACCGGATCGCGCACCACCGCCGTCCTCGGCGTCCTCGCGCTCGTGTCCCTCGCGGTGCTGGCCCTGTTCGGACTGGTGCTCAGCCCGGCCGATGCCAACCAGGGCGAGGCGGTCCGGATCCTCTACGTGCACGTGCCCTCGGCCACGGCGGCCTACATCGGGTGCTTCCTCACCACCGTCGGCTCGATCGTCTACCTGTGGCGTCGGTCGCGTTGGTGGGAACTCGTGGCCTTCGCCGGTGCCGAGGTGGCCACGCTGTTCACCGTCATCACGTTGGTGACGGGGATGTTGTGGGGCCGGCCCACCTGGGGTGTGTTCTGGGTGTGGGACGCGCGGCTCACGTCGACGGCGATGTTGTTGCTGTTGTTGCTCGGCTACCTGGCCGTGCGGCGTCTCAGCGCCGACTACGAGGTGCGGGCCACGCGTGCCGCCATCGTCGGACTGTTGCTCGTCCCCAACGTCATCATCGTTCGACAGTCGGTGCAGTGGTGGCGCACGTTGCACCAGAAGCCGACGCTGTTCTCGGACGGTCTCGGCTCGCGCATCGAGGGTCTGATGCTGTTCTCCCTGTTCACCGGTTTCATCGCCATCGGTCTGGTGTTCCTGTGGCTGCTCATCCACCGCTTCCGGGTGGCGTGGCTCGCCGAGCAGGTGGCCGAGGAGGGTCTGGAGGCGGCGATCGCCGAGCGTCGGGCCGAGGGAGTGACGTCATGAGCACACTGCTGGTCGGTGCCATCGGGGGAACGTGGCCCTACGTGACCGCGTCGTGGATCTTCGTGTTCGGATCGATCGGGGCGTTCGCCATCGCCACGGTGGTGCGTGGCCGTCGTCTCAGCCGACGGGTGCCTCCGGAGCGTCGTCGATGGAGCTGACCCCGCGCACCGGTCCCGACGGTTCGCCCGACGCCCCGCGCCGGCGTCGTCGCCGGATGAGTCTCCCGGCACTGGCGCTGCTCGTGGCCGTCATCGCCATCGGTGGATTCGTCGTGCTCCAGGCGCTCGGTTCGGCCACCACCTTCTACCGCAACGTCGACGAGGCCGTCGCCCAGCGCGACGCGCTCGGCGTCAAGCGTTTCCGGCTGCAGGGCACCGTCGTGCCCGGCACCATCGACCGCACCGGCGAGGGGGTCACCTTCGAGGTGGCCTACAACGGGGTGGGTGTCATGGTGCGCCACGTCGGCGATCCGCCCGAGATGTTCAAGGAGAGCGAGGCGGTGCTGCTCGAGGGACGCTTCGACGCCACCGACGGGAAGACCTTCGACTCCGACCTGATGATCATCAAGCACAGCGAGGTCTACAAGGAGAAGGAGGCGGGTCGCCTCAGTGAGGCGGACGTCAACGGCAAGGTTCCCGTCACCTCCGGTGGGGGCGGTTCGTGAACCTCCTGCTCGGTCGCGCCGGGGTGACCCTCGGACTGGCGGCCGCCATCCTCGGAGTGGTCACGCTCGCCTACGGGCTGGCTCGCCGACGACCCGACATCGTCCGACTGTCGCGTTGGTACGCGCTCATGGTGTTCGGCGGGGGCCTGCTGGCCGCGGTGGCGATGGAGCGCGCGCTGATCACCCGTGACTTCACCGTCGAGTACGTGGCCCAGAAC
>VERC01000192.1 GCA_018882825.1 Acidimicrobiia bacterium
GTGTACGACCCCTCACCCGTGGTCGACTGGTCGACGCGGGTCTCGCCCGACACGGGCCGCGACTACATGCTCGGTTGTTTCATCGAGGACGGTGCCGGAGGGCGCACGCTGGTGCGCTCCCGTTACGTCGTCTACGACTCGACCGACGTGTTCTCCGGCCTCGCCTCGACCGAAAGGGCGATGGACGAGGCGCGTCGACGCCTCGATCTCCCGATGCCCGATCCGTCGGTCAACCCTCCCGGTGAACAACTGGTCGGACTCCCGATGTGGATGTGGCTGGAGCGACCATGGGAACGACGGTCGGCAGTGGCCGCCATCGGGGACACGTGGGCGGCGGTGACCGCCATCCCGGTGCTGTCGCGATGGTCCTTCGCCGACGGATCGGTGCTGTGGTGCGATCAGGGAGTGCGGTACGACCTCGACCGCTCGCCCCGGGACCAGTCGAGCGCCTGCACGCACACCTTCCAGCACTCGTCCCGATGGTCCGAGGGCGGGGTGGAGTGGGTCGAGGTCGCGATGATCTGGAAGGTCGAGTGGTACGCCTCCGACGTGCCCGGTCAACCGTTGGGCACGGTGGAACGGTCCGTCTCGTTCCCGGTGCGGGTGGTGGAGGCCCAGGCCGTCGTGCGCTGAGGGGCCAGTCGACCGGTGCCGGTCGGCCCGGAACGTGCGCCCGGTAGGGTCGGGACATGTCCGACAGCACCGAGCCGGTCGAGTTGGAGCGGACCGATGACGGCGTGGCGTGGATCCGGTTGCGCAACGGCAAGGTCAACTCCCTGTCCTCGGCCGTCCTCGAGCGTCTGCGTGTCATCGCCCTCGAGTTGCAGGCCGATCCGCCCGGCGCAGTGGTGGTGACGGGGAGCGAGCGGATCTTCGCCGCCGGTGCCGACATCTCCGAGTTCGCCGGACCGGACGAGGCGCGCCGCATCGGTCGATCGTTCGTCGATGCCCTCGGTGCCATCGCCGCCATCCCCCGTGTCGTGATCGCCGCCGTGTCCGGACCGGCGCTCGGGGGCGGGTGCGAACTGGCGCTGGCCTGTGATCTGCGCATCGCCTCGTCGACGGCGCGTTTCGGTCAACCCGAGATCCTCCTCGGCATCATCCCCGGTGGCGGGGGCACGCAGCGACTGGCTCGTCTCGTCGGACCGTCGCGGGCCAAGGACCTCGTGCTGTCCGGTCGCACGATCGGCGCCGAGGAGGCACTGCGGATGGGTCTGGTCGACGAGGTCGTCGAGGCCGGATCGTTCGGTGCGCGCGTGCACGAGCTCGCCGCCGCCTTCGCCGCCGGACCGGTGCGGGCCCACGCCATCGCCAAACGCGTGATCGACGCCGGACTCGACACGACGCTCGACGCCGGTCTGGAACTCGAACAGGAGGGCTTCGCCGAGGTGTTCGCCACCGCCGACGCCCGCATCGGTGTCGCCTCGTTCCTGGAGAACGGCCCGGGCAAGGCGGTGTTCACCGGCCGATGACGGCGCCCATGGACCAGTGCTACCGGCATCCGGATCATCGGGCCGGTGTTCGCTGTCAGCGTTGTGGCCGACCGATCTGTCCGTCGTGCATGAACCAGGCCTCGGTCGGGTTCCAGTGTCCGGAGTGCGTGCAGGGTGCCGCCCGACGCTCACCGGTGGTGCGGTTCCGGGACCTGCGCGGCGATCGACCGGTGGTGACCATCGCCCTCATCGCCCTCAACGTCGCCGGGTTCCTCGCCGTGCTGGCCACGGGCGGCACGATCTGGAACGGCGGTGGCACGGCCACCGATCAGGGCATGACGATCGGCACCGGGGTGCTGTTCACCCGAGGTGGCGGAACGATGGCATTCGAACCGATCGGTGTCGCCACCGGCGAATGGTGGCGGATCGTCACCGGCGGCTTCCTGCACGCCGGACTGTTCCACCTCGGCATGAACATGCTCCTGCTGTGGTTGCTCGGCTCCCAACTCGAGCCGGTGCTCGGACGGGCCCGGTTCGCTGCGCTCTACCTCGCCTGTCTGGTCGCCGGATCCTTCGGTGCCCTCGTCGTGACGCCGACCGCCGGGACAGTGGGTGCGTCCGGGGCGGTGTTCGGTCTGATGGGTGCGGCGGTGGTGGCCCAGCGGCGATCGGGCATCGACGTGTGGCGCAACGGGATCGGCGGCCTCGTCCTCATCAACCTGATGTTGACCTTCGCCGTGCCCGGCATCGCCATCGGCGCGCATGTCGCCGGTCTTGTGGGTGGGGTGATCGTCGGTGCGCTCGTGTTCGCGCTGGACAGTGCGGTGCGGTCGGCGTGGGTCGGGACGATCGCCTGTCTGGCCCTCACCGCCGTGTTGTGGTTCGGATGTCTCTCGGTGGCGTCACGCGCCGTGACGTGAGGCCACCAGGCGCTGCAGGTTCCGCAGATTCCGCTTCCACACCAGACGCAGCACGAAGCCGCCGAAGAACGCGCCGATCGGGCCGCCCATCCACCACGGGAACACCAGACGTTCACGCCAGGTGAAGCCCGACCGATCGGCGCCCACCCGATCGATGGTGAACTCGCCGGTGCCCGTCACCATGCCGACATGGCGCACACCCATCACGCGGGGAGGATCCCACGCCGTAATCTCCATGCGGTCGGTGAGCCGGAACGGGCCGACCTTGGTGTCGCAGTCGAACGTGGTGCCGACTCCCGATGTGGATGTGGACGTGAAGCGGATGGCGACGGCGTCGTGCATCCATTCGACATGGGTGGCGATGTCCTCCACCGAGTCCCACACCTGTTCGGGGGTCGCATCGAGGACGGTGGAGACTCGGATCGTGGCCATGAGTGGAGGCTACGGGGCGAGCGAGTGGATCGACACGTGGGTGTCGGAGTCGTCGTCGAACGGCGTCGCCGACCAGTCCGACCATCGCTCGCGCAGTCGCAATCCGGCCGCAGCTGCAGCGGCGTCGAGCGCCTCCGGTCCGCGCAGGACGATCGACCACGGTCGCGTCCGCACTGCTCCCTCACCGATCTCGACGTGTCGGCCTTCGAGGCGACCGGTCGATGGGTCGAGGATGGTCTCGACGAACACGACCGCGTCGGTGCGCACATGTGCCGGGGTGAGTGACCGGCTCGGGACGTCGATCGGATCGGCGGGCACGATGGCCTCGATCACCACGATGCCGCCGGGTTGCAACACCTCGGTGACATCGGCGAGACAGGCGGCGATCGCCGCATCATCGGCGAGGTTCAGGATCGTGTTGAAGGCGCACACCACGAGACCGAACCGGCGGTCGGGCAGGGCGGCGGCGAACGACGACATGTCGGCCCACAGCGGCTCGACCAGTCCTGCTCGGTCGTTGGCCTGCAGGCGATCGAGCATCCCGATCGAGGCGTCGAGAGCCACCACTTCCAGGCCCGTCGCCGCCAACGGGATGGCCAATCGCCCGGTCCCCGCTCCCAACTCCAGTACCGGGGCGCCGGCGGCCAGTTCGACGAGGGCGGCCACGGCGGCGTCGGTGTCGAACGCATCGGCGTACCAGTCGTCGTAGACGTCGGCGAACGATCGTCCGTACCGCGTCGGGTCGACGTCCGTCCCTTCCACCTCCGGAGTCTGTCGCGCCGGGCCGGTCGGGGCCCCCGGGACCGGCCCCGGTACCCTTCGACGGTGCCTGCCTACCTCGATCACGCGGCGACGGGACCGATGCGTCCCGAGGCGGTCGAGGCGATGCTGCCGTTCCTCACGGACCGCTACGCCAACCCTTCGGGGTCGCATCGTCGGGCCCGTGACGCCCGGCGCGCCATCGACGAGGCCCGCGACGAGTTGGCCGCCCTCGTCGGTTGTGAACCCGGTGACATCGTGTTCACCAGCGGCGGCACCGAATCGGACAACCTCGCCGTGTTCGGACTCGGTGAGGGCGATGGCATCGCCGTGTGCAGCGCGGTCGAGCACCATGCCGTGCTCGATCCGGTCGAGTCGATCGACGGCCGCACGGTGCCGGTCGATCATCGGGGCCGCATCGATCACGACGCCCTCGGGGCGATCCTCGCCGAACAGCCCGTCCGACTGGTGTCGTTGATGGCGGTGAACAACGAGACCGGACTGGTCCAGCCCCTCGACAAACTTGCGTCGGTGGTGCGCGACGCGGCCCCCGACGCGGTGCTCCACACCGACGCAGTGCAGGCGCTGTGCTGGACCGATGTGGCCGGTACCTGTGGCGTCGTCGATTCGTTCAGTCTCAGCGCCCACAAGTTCGGTGGACCCAAGGGCGTCGGCGCGCTCGTCGTGCGTGCTGGCGTACCGATCCACGCCCGCCAACTCGGCGGCGGACAGGAGCGCGAACGACGCTCGGGCACCCAGAACGTGGCCGGGATCGTGGCCATGACCGTCGCCGCCCGTCTCACCGTCGTCGAACGCGACACCGAGATCGCCCGTCTCGGCGCGTTGCGCGACCGGTTGCTCGACGGACTCCTCGACCGCGTCGATGGCCTGGTGGAGACCCTCGGGCCCGACCGTTCCGATCGCGTCGCCGGCATCGCGCATGTCTGCGTGCCGGGGGTCGAATCCGAGGCGCTCCTGTATCTGCTCGAACGATCCGATGTCTCGGCCTCGGCCGCGTCCTCGTGCGCCAGTGGTGCACTGCAGTCCTCACATGTGCTCGCCGCCATGGGTGTCGACGCGTCGCTGGCCGGCGGGTCGCTGCGACTGTCGCTCGGTCACACCACCACCCCGAGTGACGTCGACGACGCGCTCGAGGTCATCCCGGCGGCGATCGAGCGACTCCGCGCCGGGGGGTTGTGACCGTGCAGGTCATGGTGGCGATGTCGGGTGGGGTGGACTCCTCGGTGGCGGCCGCCATGCTGCGCGATGCCGGACACGAGGTCGTCGGGGTCACCATGCGCCTGTGGGGCGGCCCGTCCGATTCGGGCTGCTGTTCGGTCAGCGATGTCGATGACGCGCGTCGGGTGGCTCAGCAACTCGACATCGAACACCTCGTGTTCAACTTCTCCGACGACTTCGACCGCCACGTGGT
>VERC01000193.1 GCA_018882825.1 Acidimicrobiia bacterium
GAGGTCGGCCACGTAGAGGACGAGTGCCAACTTCACGAACTCGGAGGGTTGGACGCGCAATCCCGCCGGGAGGTCGATCCAACGGGAGGCGCCGTTGACGTTCACGCCGAACCCGGGCACGAGGACCACGACCATGAGCACCACGGCGATCGCGAGGGCCAGACCGACCCAGCGACCGAGTCGTTGGTACGGGTAGCGACTCAGGAAGAACATGGCGGAGAATCCGCCGAGCAACCACACCGACTGCTTGATGAACTGACCCCACGGCGATCCCGTCGACTGCATGGAGACGACCGACGACGCCGACAGGATCATCACCAGTCCGAACACGTTGGCGAAGAGCACCAGCGCCCAGATGGCGCGGAACTCCGCGGTCGGCTTCCCCGCCACCGTGCGGCGGGCGCGGCGGGTGGGTTCCTCCCGGTCGACGACGGTCGGACTCACCGACGGCTCCCCGACTCGTCGAGCATGCGCAGCACGGAGCCGGCGAATTCGTCACCACGTTGCGCGTAGGACTCGAACCAGTCGAACGAGGTGCACCCGGGCGACAGCACCACTGCGTCGCCGACATCGGCCAGTTCGCGGGCCCGATGCACGGCATCGTCGAGACCGGTCTCCACCACCGCCACCGGACACCGTCCGGCGAACGCCTCGGCCACCTCGGCGGCCGCCTCGCCGATGGCCACCACCGCCCGGATCGGGGGCACGGCCGAGGCGAGGACCGAGAGGTCGAGACCCTTGTTGCGCCCGCCGGCGAGCAGCACGACCGAATCGAAGGCGGACACGGCGGTGAGAGCGGCATGGGGCGTCGTCGCCTTCGAGTCGTCGTACCAGCGGATCCCGTCCCGCTCGGCCACGAGGGCGATCCGGTGCGCCAGCCCCGAGAACCCCCGCAGCACCGTCCGGATGCCGTCCGGTCGGGCCCCTGCGGCCTGCGCGGCCACCGATGCGGCCAACGCGTTGTCGATGTCGTGGGGGAACGACCGCGGCATCTCGTCGATGTCGAGCAGTGCCGTACCGTCGGGCAGCACGAGCGCGCCGTCGTGCACGGTGGCGTCGGCACCGGAACCCTCGCCACCGAACGTGATCGTCCGGAGCCGCCGATCGACGTTGGCCATCACCACCGGATCGGCGATGTTGACCACGGCCAGTCCTGACGCGGCGTCCATGTCGCGCCAGATGCGCGCCTTGGCCGCCTCGTAGGAGGCCAGCGACACATGGGCGTCGAGGTGGTCGGGCGCGAAGTTCAACCACACGGCCACCGTCGGTTCGAACCTTTCGGTGGCGGCCAGTCGGAACGACGATGCCTCCACGACGAAGACCTCCCAGCCCGGATCGGCGATGGCGGCGACCAGCGGGGTGTCGGTGTTCCCGCAGGCGATGGCCCGCACACCCGACGCCTCCAACATGCGCGTGACGAGCGTGGTGACCGTCGTCTTGCCGTCGGTACCGGTGATGGCCACGATCGGGCGATCGTCGAGCATGCGGGCCAGGTCGAACTCGCTCAGCACCCGCACCCCGCGCGCCCGCGCCGTCGTCGTGACCGGGTGGTCCTCGGGGAGACCCGGGGCCGGGAACACGACGTCGACGGCGTCGAGCAGGGTGTCGATGGCACCGGGACCCGACGTGTCGCCGAGCTCGACGCCGAGTGCCGCGGCGCGATGGCGGATCCGGTCTCCGGTCGAGTCATCGATGGCGAGCACACCGACGCCGTTGTCGAGCAGGCAGCGCGCCACCGCTTCGCCGGCCACACCCAGACCAGCCACCAGGGCACGGGAGAACTCCATCAGTCGATGACCCCGGGGATGCGGACGAAATCGGCGTAGTAGATGCCGAGCGCCAGTGCCACGAACAACCCGGCGACGATCCACAGGCGGATGATCACCGTCGTCTCCGGCCAGCCGGCCAACTCGAAGTGATGGTGGAGTGGCGCCATACGGAACACGCGCCGGCCGAAGAGCCTGAAACTCCCCACCTGCAGGATGACCGAGACCGTCTCCAGGACGAACAGACCCCCGATGATCGGCAGCAACAGGATCGTGTTGGTGCTGAGGGCGAGGGCCGCCAGTCCGGCGCCGATGGCCAGCGATCCGGTGTCCCCCATGAAGATGCGCGCCGGGGCGGCATTCCACCACAGGAACCCGGCGACGGCGGCACCCATGGCCGCGGCCACCACGGCGGTGTCGAGGAAGGACTCGTCGCTGTAGATGGCGGTGTGACGGAACCCCCAGAAGGCGATCACGGTGTAGGCGGCGAAGGCGAAGATCGACGCCCCGGCCGCCAGTCCATCGAGACCGTCGGTGAGGTTCACCGCGTTGGTGGTGGCGTAGAAGATCACGACGGCCAGCAGGACCCACCCGACGCCTCCGATGTCGAGACCCGGGAAGTCGAAGCGGGTGAGCGAGAGCGTGGTCTTCACGTTGGTGAAGACCAGCATCGACACCGAGAACCCGAGGGCGACCACCAGGAGACCGATCGTCTTGGCCCGCTTCGAGAGTCCGAGGTTCCGTTCCCGGAAGACCTTTATCGCATCGTCGAGCAGTCCGACGGCTCCCGCCAGGACGATCGCGGACATGCACAGCAGTCCCCGACGGGTGTAGACCGCGCCGCTCAGGTCGCTGACGAACCAGGCGAGGGCGGCGGCAGCCACGATCGCCACACCGCCCATGGTCGGTGTGCCCGCCTTCGTGTGATGACCCTGCGGCCCGTCCTCGCGGATCGGTTGCCCGATGCGTCGTCGCTCGAGCCAACCGATGAGGACCCGAGTGCCGAACAACGAGAGGACGAGGGCGATGGCCACGGCGACGAGGAGACGGATCATGCGGCCGACCCCAGACGTTCCCACTCCTCGGCCACCACGACCCGATCGTCGAATTCGACGACGGACGCGCCGATCGTCTGCGTCGTCTCGTGACCCTTCCCGGCGATGAGCACCAGATCGCCCGATCGGGCATGGCCGAGCGCGCGGGCGATGGCACGACGCCGGTCGGGTTCCACCGCGATCTCCGACGCCCGACCGTCGGTGACCCGGTCCGACCCGGCGACGATGGCGGCGATGATCGTCTCGGTCGGCTCGTCACGGGAATTGTCCGCGGTCACCACCACGACATCGGCGGCCCGGGCGGCCACCTCTCCCATGAGCGGGCGCTTGGTCCGATCGCGGTCACCGCCGCAGCCGAACACGACGATCACCCGTCCCGAGCCGACGATGGCCCGCGCCGCGGCGAGGACGTGCTCGAGCGCATCGGGGGTGTGCGCGAAGTCCACGACGACGTCGAAGGGTTGGCCCGCATGGACCGTCTCGAACCGGCCGGGAACCACCACCGGTCGTGACAGTCCGGCCGCGATCGCGTCCTCATCGACACCGAGCGCGAGTCCGACGTGTGCTGCGGCCAGGGCGTTGGCCACGTTGTGCACGCCTCCGAGTCGCAGTTCGATCAGGCGATCACGCCACACGAATGTGGTCGAATCGACCGCTTCGCGGACGATACGGACCTCGGCCAGTGAGTACCCGTCGGTGGGGATCTGTGCAGCATCGGTGAGCAGTCGGCCGTGAGTGTCATCGAGACTCACGACGGCTCGTTCCGACATCGTCGGCGCGAACAGTCGTGCCTTGGCCGCGAAGTACTCCTCCATCGTCCGATGGTGATCGAGATGGTCCCGTCCGAGATTGGTGAAGACCGCGACATCGAAGCGCACCTCGTCGACGCGATGGAGGACGAGGGCGTGCGACGAGACCTCCATGGCGACGACGTCGACGCCGTCGTCGCGACATCGGGCGAGGTGGCGCTGCAGGTCCGGCGACTCGGGGGTCGTACGCGCCCCCGAGAGGGTGCCGAGCACGTCGACCCTCCGGCCCGCAGCGACGAGTACGTTGCGGACGAGATGGGTGGTCGTCGTCTTCCCGTTGGTGCCCGTCACACCGACGACGACGAGGGCGTGTGACGGATCGCCGTGGACCGCCGCCGCCACCGTGGCCATCGACGTCCGCACGTCGGGCACGACGATCTGGGGAACATCGACATCGAGGACGCGTTCGACGAGCAGGGCGATCGCTCCGCCATCGATGGCTGCCCCCGCGTGGTCATGACCGTCGGACACGGCGCCGGGCACGCAGCAGAAGAGGCTTCGGTCCGTCACCCGACGCGAGTCGAAGTGAACGTCGTCGATCTCCAGCACGGTGGGATCGTCCTCCGCACCGACACCCGGGACCAGTCGGGCATCGGTCAAGCGGTCGAGGATCGAACCGAGGTCCATTCACTCACCTCGGAACCGACGTGGTCGGCCGACGCGTCGTCGTCACGGTCGTCGCCGCCAGCGCTTCGGGCGAACCGGCCGGCAGCGCCCGCACGCGATCGCCGACGATCACCGCCTGCGACGAGGTGATGGGCGATCCCCCGTTGGTCGTCACCGGAGCACCACCGAGCGCGATGTCGGTCGCGGCCGGCGCGATTCCGAGCCGGTTCAGGGCGAAGGAGCCCAACCGGGAGAACACCGGGCCGGCCGTGACACCGCCCGAATAGTCGCCGCCCGGCTCGTCGAGCATCACGTACACCGACAGGGCCGGCTGCTGGGCCGGCACGAACCCGACGAACGTCGACTGGTAGCGGGTCACGCCGAAGCGGTCGACATATCCGCCACCGGATTGTGGTTTGCGGGCCGTCCCCGTCTTCCCTGCCACCGAGTAGCCGTTGATCGCCGCCAGTTGTCCGGTTCCCTCTCCGACCACTCCTCGCAGCATGAGGTTGAGTCTGTCAGCCGTCTCGGCCGACACGACCCGGTGCGACTCGCTCACGGCGGTCGGATGCACGATTCCGTCGCCGCCGACCGTCGCATCGACCAGCTTCGGTGCCACGTAGACACCCTGATTGGCGATGGTGTTGTAGGCGAACAGCATCTGCATCGGCGTGACGGAGATGCCCTGACCGATGGCGATCGACGG
>VERC01000194.1 GCA_018882825.1 Acidimicrobiia bacterium
GGCTGCCGACGACCCCGACGATCACCGACGCCGCCGCACCGATCACCAGCGCGGTGCCACCGAACAGCGCGGCCGGGGCGGCGACCACTGCGCTGAGCGCGCACACACCCAGGGCGACACGACGACCGGTGGCCCGCCAAGAGCGCGCCGATCCGAGGGCGGCCACTGCGGCGACGGAGGCGAAGAGCGCGGCCACCGCCACCGTGCCCACCGCGCAGGCCGCCGCAGCCATCACGAACCACACCACACCCAGACGGGCGTGGGGACCATCGGGTCGCGGCCGGTAGACGAAGCGATCGACGAACGTCGACGCGCTCATGCGCCGCCCGACACCGGCGGCAGGATCGCCACCTCGTCGGTGGGTCCGACCGACTCGACTCCCTCGGCCGGCTCACCGTTGCGCCACACGCGACAGTTGTCGAGGACCTCGGCGAACCGGGGGCCGTAGCGCAGCCGCGCCGCGTCGAGCACCTCGGCGACGGTGTCCCCGGGCACCTCGTCGCGCGCGGTGCCGGCCGCCTCGCGGGCGGCGGCGAACAGTCGGAGCCGGGCCATGCTCCGAGGGTAGGCCGCGCCCGACGAGGGGCCGACGCGCCCAGCTCAGGGCGAGGGCGACGCCGTGGCGGTCGGGTACGGTCGGTCCGTGACCCGTCTCCTGCTCGTCCGTCACGGCCAATCCGAATGGAACGCCCTCGGCCGCTGGCAGGGACAGGCCGATCCGACCCTGACCGACTTCGGTCGTCAGCAGGCGTTCCACGCCGCCGATCGGGTCGGGGCGGTCGATGTGATCGTGTCATCGCCGCTGCTGCGGGCCATGGAGACGGCCCAGATCATCAGTGGACGCATCGGCGTGGGTCCCGTCGTGGTCGAACCCGATCTCATGGAACGTCACGCCGGTGAGTGGCAGGGCCTGACCAGGGCCGAGATCGAGCAGCAGTACCCCGGCCATCTCGGCCACGATCGCTGGCCACCGGGCTACGAGGACCACGCCCACGTCGTGCTCCGGTCACGGGCGGCACTCGACCGACTCCACGCCGAGTTCACCGGAGCCGACCTGCTGGTCATCACCCACGGCGGGGTGATCGGCACGCTCGAGGTGGACTGCGGGGAGACGTGGCAGCGCATGCCCAATGTCGGGGGCCGCGTGTTCGTCCACCACGGTGACCGGCTGGAGGCCGGCGAACGACTGGTGCTCGTCGACGACGACGAGATCACCGTGCCCGACCAGATCTGATCGGTGGACGAGCCGGCGCGCCCCCGACTGCCGGTGGAGGTGACGCGGTCGCGACGTCGACGGCGCACGGTGGAGGCGTCGATCGTGGACGGGGTGATCCAGGTGCGGGCCCCGGCGGCGATGTCGGAGACCGAACTGGCCGCCCATGTGTCCGAACTGGTGACGCGACTCGAACGTCGCTACCGATCGGACGGCATCGATCTCGAACGACGGGCCCGGACGCTGGCCGATCGATTCGATCTGCCCCGACCGGACTCGATCGTGTGGGCCGATCAACGCAGCCGCTGGGGTTCGTGCACCACCACGACTCGGGCGGTGCGCATCTCCAACCGACTGGCCGCCTATCCGCCGTGGGTCCTCGACTACGTGATCGTGCACGAACTCGCCCATCTCGTCGTTGCGGGCCACGACGCGCGCTTCCATGCCATCGTCGATCGCTACCCGTTGGCCGAACGAGCGCGGGGATTCCTGATGGCCGTGTCCTACGGCGACGCCGCCGCGCCGGACGAACTCGGCCCTGACGGAACCGCGCCCGACGAAACCGTCGAGGACGATCCCGTCACGCTGTTCTGAGCGAGCGGGTGCCGATCACGACGCAGTGCGGATGGAAGTAGCCGCGGTCGAGGCGATCGGTTCGCACCTCGAGTCCCGCATCGACGAGGAGACGACGCAACTCGTCGGCCGAGGGGAAGTGCAGGTCGTGATCGGTGGCGGTGAATCGGAACACCTTGGTGGCGAGCAACTCCTGGAACTGCGCCACCGCCGCCTTGAACCGCGGTGAGGTGTCGACCTCCTTGACCACGAGCACTCCATCGGGAGCCAGACGATCGACGCAGCGACCGATGAGTTCCCGTCGCGCCACCGGAGACAACAGGTAGAGCACGTCGACCAGCACGATCGCGTCCCAGCCACCGGAACGCACGGGAACGTCACCCGAGGGTCGGTGCTCCACGGCGATGTCCGCCTCACCGGGCGCCAACCGGGCGATCGCCGCGCCAGCCTGTTCGATCTTGTCGGCATCGATGTCGACGCCACGCACCTGTCGATCCCGTGACGTGAGAGCGAGATAGGTGGAGAACAGGGCGTGGCCACAGCCGATCTCGAGGATGGCGCCCTGACGAGGCACCTCCGCCTCCAGCGCGGCGAACGGCGCCGTCCACCACCGCACGTGACAGTGCACACGGTCCGCTCGCGGCGATCCTCGCCAGATGGCCAGCGACCGTCGAGCGGCAGGAGAGCGCGGCGGCCTCATGCCGGCACCGACAGGTCGGCGTAGCTCCCGAGACGGAACCCGAACTCGTCGACGATGGCTCGCACCGACCCCGAACACAGCGCCTCGTACTCGGCGGCCCACTGGTACCCCCAGCGATACCGATCGCGCGCCGGATCGTCGGGCAGTCCCGGATGGGAGGCCAACTCGGTCGTCATCGCCCCGGCGGCGGCCAGCCGACCGAGGGCCTGCACCATCGCACCGACGCCGAAGGCGCCGGCCTCGTCGAGGCCGGCGTAGTCGGCGGGCCACACCCAACCCCGGGCCGAGAGTCGACGCTCGGACCGACGGGCGAGGGCCCGCACGGTGAGACCGACCGGACCCCACTGCCGTGATCGGGTCATCCGCAGGCGCCTCACACCATGCGACTCGCCGAGTTCGACGACCACGTCGTGCACCATCGGCCACATGTGGAGGTTCTGATGGGTGTCGAAGTGATCGACGATGAGACCGGCGGCGGTGACGGCCTCGATCTGGGCGGCGAACTCGCGCCGGAGGTCGTCGGGATCGATGCGCCCGGCGGCGGCGCGGGGCAGGAACACCTTCCACGAGTTCCACAGACGACCATCGGCGTCGACCAACGACGGGATCTCCCGGGCCGACAACAACGGCGGATCCTCCCCCACCGCGGCGAGATGCACACCGACGCCGATGGAGTCGACATCGCGCAACATGGCCACCGAACGCTCGAACGCCGGAGTCAACGTCAACACCGAGGTGGAGGTGACGATCCCGCGCCGATGCGCATCGATGATCCCCTGCGAGACGCGTTCGGTGAGCGCGAAATCGTCGGCGTTGACGATCAGGAGCGGCCGGGCGTCGTCGACCGCGCTCACTGGCCCGCGTCGGTGTTCCAGGGTTGACGCACCGAGGCCGGGAGTGGCTCGAGCGACTGCAACTCCGATCGCAACTGCAGCATCTCGCGCACGATCTTCACGATCACGGCGTTCGACGACAGCGTCGAGATCCCGCGAGTACGGGGGAAGTAGTCGACGCCGAACTGCACGATCGAGAACCCGAGACGTTGGGCGCGGGCCAGCAGTTCCACGTCGATGAACGAACCCTCGCTCTTCAACTCGACGCAGTCGAGCATCGATCGGCGCACCAACTTGAAGGCGAAGTTCATGTCACGCAGTCGCAACTTGAACAGGGCCTGCACGAGGTGGTTGTAGACGTAGCTGTAGGCCAGTCGGCGCGCGCCTTCGCCCGTGCGATCGAACCGGTAGGCGCTGACGATGTCGGCCTCGTAGATCCGCAGCAACCGCACCGCCTTGACGGCCTCGGCCATGTCGAAGGGGAGATCGGCGTCGGTGTAGAGGACGATCTCACCCTTGGCACTGGCCAGACCGGTCTTGATGGTGCCGCCGAGTTTGCGGTTGACCTCGTGGTGCACGACCGAGATCCGAGGGTCGGCCGCCGCCATCTCGTCGGCCATCTTCCCGGTGGCATCGGTCGAGGCATCGTCGACGATCAGCACGTCGTAGGAGGCGATCTCACCGGCCTCGACGAGGGCGTCACCCGCCTCGAACGCCGCGGCCACGGCCCGCTCGATCGTCTCGGCCTCGTTCCACATCGGATAGAAGATGGTGAGGCTCTCGAAGTGCGCCATCGGCTCAGGCTACGTAGTACCCGCGCCCGAATGCGAAGGCCCACAGCCCGAGCAGTGCGGCGCTGGCGATCCACCACGTCCAGCGCAGTCGGGGCCGCTCGGCCAGGAACCCGCCCACCACGGCGAAACAGGGGAACAGGGCCAGCAGGTAGCGGCCGGTGCCCTGGAAGTCCTTGGTGCCGATGAGGGCGATGGCCAGCATGGCGGCGCAGTACGCGCCGTAGCCCCAGCCCAGCCGTTTCCACACGAGCCAGGTCAGGACGCAGAAGGCGAGGACGAGCATCCCCTGGACGATGACGGTGGTGGCGTACTGCAGGCGCTGGAACGTCCCCGGATCGCCGCTTTGCAGCCAGTCGCGCAGCCAGCCCGGGTAGTTGGTGAACTGCTGGAGCCAGGTGATCTTGAACCACGTGCGCGGACCGGTGCCCTGATCCCACCCCTGTGCCTGCTGGACCTGCTGGAAGGCGAACGGGTGCCCGAACCGCACCCACAGATACGTCATGTACCCGACGAGCCCGGCCGCCGACAGCAGCACGCCGGCATCGGCCGGACGCACGCGACGCCACACGATGCGGGGCAGACGATGTCCGCCGGTGCGCTCCACGGCGTGCCGACGCCACAGGGCGACGGCCACCAGTCCGAGCACGAGGGCGATGCCGACCGGTCGCGTGGCCGTGGCCACCGCACCGGCCAGACCGGCCAACACCGTGTGGTCGCGTTCGAGCAGGAGGAAGGCACCGACCGCGGCGAGGAGGAACAGCGCGTCGCCGTACACGGCGCCGAACAGGTAGAAGGCGTAGGGATAGAC